>JAUBOH010000010.1:0-40087 GCA_036700145.1 Microcoleus occultus BM001215366 | reverse complement strand
CTCGCGCGCCTTGGCGCGCGAGCGGTCGTATTCTAACTGTTTGCGAGCTGTAATGTCGATCGCCACCCCGAACAGCCGAACAGGTTTGCCGGATGCGTCAAAAGACACCCGCCCTTTGTCGTGAAGCCAAATCACCGAGCCGTCGGGGCGCACGTGGCGGTGTTCCGAGTCGTAAACTCCCGCGCCGCCGAGTGCGGCATCCAAATCTGCCAAAAAGCTGTCGCGGTCTTCTGGATGCACCGCATTCTTTTTTTGCTCAAAAGTACCGACGGTGCTGTCTGGGCCAAAACCAATGTTTGTTTCGACATTGGACGAGCGGCGGACTTCCCCGGATGCGACATCCCAGGTAAAAGCGACGGTGTTAGCTGCTTCTAGGGCAAAGCGCAAATTTTCCTCGCTTTCCTGTATTCTGGCTTCGGATAACTTGCGATCGGTAATATCCCAAACCGCGCCGATCGATCGCACCGATTTACCCGTATCATCATAAAAAAACTGACCCCTACCGGCGATCCAGTGCCAACTGCCGTCGGGCCAAATAACTCTAAATTCGTGGTGGTATTCTACTTTGTTTTCTAAAGCAAAATCCACAGCCCGGGCGATCGAGTCGCAGTCATCCGGGTGAACGCACTCGCAAAACGCTGCGTAAGTTCCCGCAAAACTGCCTTTTTCCAACCCGAATAACAGTTCGTGTCCCTCAGACCAAACCACCTCCCCATTTAATAGATTCCAATCCCAAGTTCCCATTTTCGAGGCTTCGATCGCCACTCTGAGCCGTTCCTCAGAAATTGCCAACTGCGCCGACGTTTTCGCGTAGTTCAGGCGTAACTGCTGTTTTTCCAAGCTTTCGCCCACAGCAGAGGCCAGGCGCTTGAAGTGCCGCCCTTTGAACACGTAATCGCTCAAACCCGCTTTCATCGCTTCGACTGCGACTTGTTCGCTGCCGCTGTCAGTACACATAATTACCGGACAAGTTGGGTAGCGGCTTTGAACTTGTTGGAGAATAGTTAATCCGTCGCTCCAGCGCACTTGGTAGTCGGTAATTACCAGGTCAAAACCCCCGGCTGCGAGGATTTGTTCGAGAGTTTGGGCATCAATAGCCGACTTGATTTCTAAATCGGCAAAAGTTTTCCTCAGTTCTCGATCGATCATCAGGCGATCGTTCGGATTGTCGTCGATTAACAGAATAGATAACATGGAAATTTCACTTTTTGTATGGGAAAAACATTTTTAAATCAAAGAATATGTTATTGAGCAATCTAAACGATTTGAATATTTAGTTGGCTGGTTAATTATACTGGCAGGTATGTTGATTTTATTTGCTGGTATTTTATCATATCTCATGTCAAATCTACTCTTCATCGGAATTATTTATCTCTCTAATCTCCCTCTGTGTTCTCTGCGTTCTATAAAGGTTAAATCACCAAAGGATATGACTCGTTACCCAGAGCTTCCCGATCGCAAAGAAACCAGCCATGAAAATCGGGAAACTACCACTATCAACCAGAAAAATCGATTGGTTCCGGCAGTTCAGTATGATTGAGCCAATACTTGCCAAAACTGTGCATCATTTCCGATAAAGAAGCAAACCCGACAGGTTTAACCAAATAAGAATTTACCCCTAAATCGTAAGCTCGATTGACATCAAGTGTTTGGTTAGAAGAAGTAAGAATAACCACCGGCAAGCGTTTTAGTTGAGGCTGCTGCTTCAGCCAACCGAGAACCTCGTGGCCCGATCGCCTGGGCAACTTCAAATCTAGTAAAATTATCGCAGGTAAAGGATAGCGATCGCGATCCCTGTATTCTCCGTCACCGTTTAAATAAAAAACCGCTGCATCTCCATCTCGGACAATTTGCAGGGAAGTATTAGTAAAAGTCCGATCGCGAAAAGCCCGCTGCATCAACAAAATATCAACAGGGTTATCTTCCACCAGCAAAATCGTCTGCGTTTGGCTCATGCTTCCTCAGTTGTATCCAAAATCGACTGCCTTGTCCTAATTGAGATTCAACCCCAACTTGACCGCCCATGCGATCGGCTGCTTTTTGTACAATAGCCAATCCTATACCAGTTCCGGGGTATGACTCGATACCGTGCAGCCGTTCAAACACGCGAAAAATCCGTTTTTGATGTTCTGGAGCAATACCGATGCCGTTGTCTTCTACCCAAAGACGGATTGTGCGGGCGGGCAATTGGCAACTGTCAATCAGTAACTGGGAATTCTCCCACTGTCCCACTGTCGCCCTTTCCCATTGTCGCGCTGTCTCGCCGTCTGTCTGTCCGTCTTGAGGAATCTCAATTTCTTGGGCCCATATCTGCACTTGAGGCGATGCGCCTTCCACAAATTTTATAGCATTGGCGAGCAGATTTGCGATGGCTTGAACTAAAGTAACGCGGTGGGCAATTACCGCAAATAAGGGCGATCGCACCTTGATTTGAGCGCCGCTGGATTTAGCATCAGCTTGTACCGTAGCAATTGCCTCAGCGACAGCAGATTCTAAGTCTACAACTTGCAGCGATAAATCAGTGCGGCTCAGGCGGCTGTAGGCTAGCAAATCTTGGATCAAATCTTCTAATTGTTTCCCAGAATTAACAATTTGCTGGGCGTATTCTTGACCGAGTTCGTCGAGGAGTTCGCGGTAATCTTCTAATAAAGCTTCAGCCAATCCCTGCATTCCCCGCAGGGGAGCGCGCAAATCGTGGGCGACGGTATAAGTGAAAGCTTCTAACTCTTGGTTGGCGGCTTGAAGTTGGTTGGTGCGGAGTTCCACCCGCCGTTCTAAGGTAGCGTTGAGCATCCGAATTTCCGCTTCTGCTTGTTTGCGCGCAGTGATGTCAATGGCGGTACTAATTACTAAACTTCTGCCGTCGGAAAGCTTGCCTAAAGGTGCGGAATAAAAGTCCCAAATTCGACTTTCGCCGCTGGCTGTGGTAATTATATATTCGCCTTCAGAAATGCGCGCGTTTAATTGGTGCAGCCGATCGATATCTTGTTGCACTAGCGATTTGCGGCTGCCGTAAGCTTTCTCTGTCCAATCTTCTATTGTGGAAATTTCTGAGTATTTGTAGCCTGAAAGTTCTGTCCAAGCCGAGTTAATTTGCAAAACTTCTCCGTTTTCAGCGTGCAGCATAATCGGCAGCGGGGCGTTGAGAATGGCGCGGCGGAAACGTTCTTCGGTTAATTGCAGGGAATTGCGATCGCGTTCTAGCTGTTCTAACAGTTGATTTTGCTTGGTTTCGGTCTTGTCGCGCAAAGTTCGATCGCGATCGACCAAATAGTAAACCAACAGCAGCAACAGGAAATCTATGAAAGCAGCAATGCTAAAAGTGAGGATTGTCAAATTAGCGCTGGCTTGAGATTCTCGGGCGCGCTGCTGCAATAGATCGGTTTCTTCGGCAGTCATGGCGGCTACCTGCTGCCGAATCCCGCCCATGATTTGCTTTCCCCTACCGGATTTTACCACCCGGAGCGCGGCTTCTAAGTTTTGTTCGCGCCGCAGGTTGATGGTTTCTTGAAGTTCGGCTAATTTAGAGTCGATCGCAATTTTCACGTCGCGAATCCGCTGTTGCTGCCGGTTGTTGTCGGCGGTTAGCTGCTGCAATCCGTCTACTTGTTTGTTGATACGGGCGATCGCGCTGTAATACGGTTCTAAATACCGTTCTTCCCCCGTCAGCAAATAACCGCGCTGTCCGGTTTCAGCATCTTTTAACGTAGAAAGCGTGGCTTCGAGTTCGGTTAAAACTCGGTGAGTGTGGCTCACCCAGCGTTCGTTTTCGACTAACTTGAGAGTATTGCGGTAGGAAGTTGCGGCATTGAAAATTAGCAGCGCCAAGGCCATTCCGATACCTGCGGTGATTTGGCGAGTCAGCGATTTGTTCATTAAATACTCGGCGTGCGAGTCCTGCTTTTTTTATTTTACCTGGATGCGAGCCATGAATTTTTTGCCCGAGCAAACACGGCGGTCAAAGCCGATAAATTTAAGGTTCAAATGCGCGATCGATCTTGTTTTTACTTGAGTCTGGTTCCTGCTCGCATCCTCCTTTAGTCGGAGATGCAAAAAAACGCTTTCTTACTTCTGGTGATTCGCAAAGACGCAGCAAAATCTAGGATGGTCAGCAAAGCTTAATATCGTTTCCGGTTACATCGGTATTTTTCAAATGTCCAAACAGTCAACCGTCAACTGTCAACTATCGTCTCGATCGTGCTGCTTTCACAATTTCCAATCGCGGCGCAAAGAAAAAAGTTTTTACCTATTGACTTGCGGTTGATTTTCGTGGTATATTTTAGACAATGAGAGTGGTGACGTTAATTTAAAAATTGCCACTATTCCCATTATTAAATAATACCTTGTCAATGCAGCAATGTCAAGCTTTTTACCCAAAAAAAAAGGGCGAATTTTTAATAATTTATTTAAAAAATATTTGGGGAAGAAGGGGAGAAATTGACAGGGGCGATCCTCTTCGAGGGCTTCGCTAACGGGCGGTGGAAGAATAGGAGAAAAGCGATCGGGTAAATGTGGAGAATTCATCGATTGAAATTAGTTGAACATCGGAATTATCGTGTATTGGCGATCGAGACGATCGCACTACACCCAGAAAATGACGATTCCGAGTGCAGTGACCAAACAAGATAATTAGGAAATAACAGGGGCTTTGAGAGCGAAAATGCGATCGATCGCATCCTCAACAACCTTATCGGGAGTCGAAGCACCCGAAGTCACGCCCACGACAATATTACCATCAGGCAGCCAACCATCAGCCACGACCAAATCTGCCCCTAAAGGCTTGTGTTCGATGCGATTTCCCGGTAAAATGCGCTCGGCACAATCAATGTGATAAGAAGGAATAGTGCGATCGATCGCAATCTCCTGCAAGTGGGTAGTATTAGAAGAATTAAAACCGCCAATAACCAGCATCAGATCCAACTTTTCCTCAACCAAACTCAACATAGCATCTTGGCGTTCCTGAGTCGCATCGCAGATAGTATTAAAACTCAGAAAATGTTCGTTCAAATTTTCCGGCCCGAACTTCCGCATCATCGTCTTTTCAAACAACTTACCAATGTGTTCGGTCTCAGTTTTGAGCATAGTAGTTTGGTTAGCAATCCCAATGCTGTCCAAATCCACATCTGGGTCAAAGCCAGTAGAATAAGCCTTGCTAAACTTAGCAAGAAACTCAGTGCGGTCGCCGCCATGCAAGATATAATTGCTAACATATTCAGCTTCGTGGAAATTCAGCACAATCAAATACTTATCAGCAAAAGAACTCGTCGCCACAGTTTCTTCGTGCTTGTACTGACCGTGAATAATCGAAGTATAAGCCCTCTTCTTGTGCTTCTCAACAGTATTCCAAACCTTAGAAACCCAAGGACAAGTAGTATCAACAATCTTGCAGCCCTTATCGTTAAGCAACTGCATTTCTTGGACGCTAGCCCCAAAAGCCGGCAAAATTACCACATCGCCGCTATCGACAACCGAAAAATCTTTCAGTCCCTTTTCAACAGCAATAAAACCAACATCCATATCCCGCAAATGCTGATTTACAGAGGGATTGTGAATAATCTCATTAGTAATCCAAATCCGTTCAGACGGGAAATGCTGGCGAGTCTCGTAAGCAATCGCCACAGCGCGTTCCACCCCCCAGCAAAAGCCAAAAGCCTGAGCCAGCCGGATCGTAACTGCGCCGCGTTCCAGTCTGTAATTATTGTCCCGAATTTGCTGGATCAGACTGCTTTGATAGGCCGTCTCCATCACATTCGCAACCTCAGCTTCGTGTCCGAAACCCTTGCGGTGGTAGTTCTCAGACTGTTGGAGCGATCGTTTAAAAGCTTTAGTATCCATGCGGTACCGAGTTGAAATCTAGGTTAATTACCTTTGATTTTAGAATGCTTGGGGTGCGATCGGGAGTATTGGCACAGTACGGAGGGTGAGATATGCTATTTGTACGATCGACACATTAAGAGGAAAAAAAGAATGAACCGCGAAGACGCTCATGACGCGAAAGAAGAAGAAAGAAGAATGAGACAACTGGGCGAACAGGTAGAACAGTTGGCTTATAGAGCGATTGGGGCGGCGATCGAGGTGCATCGGCTTTTGGGCCCAGGATTTTTAGAATCAGTGTATCAAGAATCCCTAGAAATTGAATTTCGGATGCGAGAGATAGCTTGTCAGCCTAAAAAGCCAGTAGCAATCACCTACAAAGGTCATCAAGTCGGCGCAGGTCAATTAGACTTTCTGGTGGGCGATATCCTGATTGTCGAACTAAAAGCTGTAGAAAACCTAGCTCCCATCCACGAAGCCCAAGTTATCTCTTATCTCAAAATGACCAAAAAAAACCTGGCCCTTCTGATCAACTTCAACGTTCCGATCCTCAAAGAAGGCATCAAACGCATAATCCTCTCCTCTTAACCCTTCTTCCTCTTCCTTCTTCGCGCTCTTAGCGTCTTCGCGGTTCGTTAAGAAAGACTTAAAAAAAACGAACCGCGAAGACACGAAGCACACAAAGGAAGAAGAAATAAAAACTTGAGTAAACACTCCTCTTAATCCTTCTTCCTCTTCCTTCTTCGCGCTCTTAGCGTCTTCGCGGTTCGTTAAAAACAACTAAAAAAAAAGCGTAGAGACCCAGGTATCTGGATCTCTACACGATCGAACTTAGCGAAAAAATCAGCTTCCAACCTTCTTCGGCGCAAAAGGAGAACCAGATTCAAACGAACTGAAACCGCCGGCAAAATCCTCACCGTAAGCCTCTTCACCGTGCTGGCCGATATCCAAACCTTGGTCTTCAGTAGATGACGGTACTCGCAGTTCCATAAACTGCTCTAGAATTTTCAGGAGCGCAAAAGTGCCGACAGCCGCAAATAAATAAGTAGCCAGAACGCCTACAAACTGGGTCACGAGTAGCCCCGGATTCCCGGCAAACAGCCCGTCATTTCCAGCAGCATTAACCGCTTTAGTCGCAAATAGCCCAGTCAACAGCGCGCCTACAGTCCCCCCGACACCGTGAACCGGGAAGGTATCCAAAGAGTCGTCAAATCCCAGCTTAGCCCGGAAACTAACGGCAAAGAAGCAGCAAACCGAAGTGATCGATCCGATCAAAAGTGCTCCCACTGGAAGCACGTATCCAGCCGCCGGTGTGATGCCCACAAGTCCCGCGAGGAAACCGCTAGCAATTCCTACTGCTGTCGGTTTGCCTCTGAGCACCCATTCGATAATTGTCCAGGTTAAGCCCCCGGCGGCGGCAGAAATCATGGTGGTGACAAAAGCAACGGTTGCTAAAGAACCGGAACCCAAAGCGCTGCCGCCGTTGAAGCCAAACCAGCCGAACCACAGCAGCCCAATTCCCAGCAAGACGTAGGGTACGTTGTGGGGGGTGTGGGGCTTGTTCAAGTGGTCTTTACGGGGCCCGATTACCCAAACTGCGACTAGGGCTGATACGCCGGAACTGATGTGTACAACGGTGCCGCCGGCAAAGTCTAAAGCTCCCATCGCGCCCAGCCAGCCTCTACCCCAAACCCAGTGGGCTAGAGGAGAGTAGATGAAGGTAGACCACAGCAGGACGAACCAGAAATAGGTTTTAAATGTTACTCGTTCGACGATCGCCCCGGAAATCAATGCTGGAGTGATGATGGCGAACATCATCTGGTAAACCATGAAGACTTGGTGGGGAATTGTCGGTGCGTAGCCGATCGGATCTGGTTTGTCGGCTGCGACGTTGTTCAAGAACATCCAGTCGAAGCCGCCGATGAAGGTTTCGATTCCTTTACCAAAGCCTTCGGAGGCTGGAGTGGAAACGTCAAAGGCTAAGCTGTAGCCCCACAGAGTCCAGGTGACGCCGATCAGTCCCATCATGACTAAGCTCATCATCATGGTGTTGAGGACGTTGCGCGATCGCACCAGTCCCCCGTAGAAAAACGCCAGCCCCGGTGTCATCAGCAATACCAGTGCTGATGACACCAACATCCAGGCGGTATCGCCGGTGTCGATCGGATTCGGCGCCACTGCAGCAGCCGCAGCATCAGTAGCAGCAGGATTTTGAGCTAAGGCATTGTCCATCAGCGGCCCGCTTAACAGCCACAGTGCGATGATGCCGATCGTTAAACTTTTTTTGAGCACGTTATTTTTACCTTGTAATACTCAGTAATTTGCAGGGAAGACCGAGCCGATTTTAGATGTGAGGATTTTAGATGCAATAGTTATTTGGTTTTAAGTCCCTGTTTTAGCGGAACAAATCTTTAATAGATAATTCCCAAATCCTCAAGCACCGGACTTCGTGTAGCCTGACTCATCTAAATTCGTCAACTATCAATCCAATACTCTCTGCCTTTTGGATTGCACCATTTGTACAAACTGTTATTCTGTATTAGCGTATACTAAACGCCAAACTATCATATTTTATTAATCTATCCGCAGGTACTTGACATGACCCCTGGCTTCGGAGTAATTGATGTTAGTCATTAGTCAGCAGTCATTAGTCAGCAGTCATTAGTCATGGATAGGGGGAGAGGGTGAGAGGGTGAGAGGGCGAGAGGGCGAGAGAGGACGAGAATTTGAGACAGAGTTGGCGAGAATATGACTTCATCCTTCATCCTTGATCCTTCTGACAACGGACAACAGTCAACAGTCAACAGTCAACAGTCAACAGCCAACTGACTAATTTTTCAATTGCATCTGAGTAAACATTTGTAGGGCCGATCGCCAAACCAGATAACCTCGATCGTTCAGGTGCAAGCCGTCTGTACTGAGTTCCGTTGGCAAATTGCCGTCAGCATCCGCAAACAGTGGCTGCAAATCCAGATAGGAAACATTTTCAGAAGTAGCAATTTCTTTGAGCCGCCGATTGATGGCTCGAATCCGACTGTTAGGAATCGCCAACAGTCGATCGCGATTTTCCCAAGTAGATTGTTCGCCGCTGTGGGGTAAAATCGACTGCACTACCACTTGTGCTTTGGGGTGAGCCCACCGCAAATCGCGGATAATCTGCCGCTGGTTGTTCAAAATTCCTTCGTCGCTAGCGCCACGCAACAAATCGTTAATCCCGATCATCACAAACACCGTATCGGGCACTGTTCGATCGAACAACTGCAACCGCTTCAGCAAGCCCACGGAAGTCTCCCCCGAAATCCCTTGATTCAGCCAAATGCGATCGGGCGGTAACAACTTGGTCGGAAACCACATACTCAGAGAATCCCCAGCCAAAACACTCAGTTTCGGGGGGCGATTGGTCGCCGCCGCCTCAGCTTCGCGGCTTAACTGCGTCACCCACTGCTGATAACTCCATTTGTGTCGCTGTCCCGGAACCGGCACGTCCAGCAGGGCTTTTCCAGAGTTTGTCGCCGCCAGCGGCCGAATTTGTTCCTCGGGGCTTTGTACTGTCACCGCAGCACTCGCCGGGGAGCTTTCTGTCAAGTTTTGTCCCCGCAGCAGTTGAGCGAGTGCGAGTATCAGTACCCCGTTCGTCAGCAGAGATAGCAAAGCCCAAACCGGAACAGTTTTCGATCGGCCCCGTTCCATCCCTAAGAGGGATTTATGAGTTCTACTTCTGCTAACTCCTCCAAACTTCTCCATAAACTCAAGCGATTTGCAGGCACCACACTGAAATAATTGGCACTGATTGCTACATCAAATGTTGCCGCTCAATTAAAGTCTCAATTCTTGTAAGAATCAAGCACTGTAATGTCTTGGGCAAGGGCGGCGATGCAGAACGAGAGCTTTTTGGCACTACTCTACCATAATTCGCCTCGAAGATTTGAGGGCGATCGCCAAAACCCGGCTCATAGCGCAATTGTGGATTTTAGATGTTTTTTTTGAATTAAGCCCTAGATTTAGCGTACAAATCGCCGCTCTAGGGCACGAAAGCTGAAGAAGTCGATCTCTTCGCACGGTCTAAATTCTGGTAGTCCTGCCCCCAGAACCGCCACCGTAGCCGCCCTCAGTTCTATTACCCGAGCTAGTTTCCTTCACAAACCCGCTGTAAGCTTCCATCCCGTGTTCGCCGATATCCAAACCTTCAGCCTCCTCTACAGCAGAAACCCGGATACCCAACAAAGCTTTGAGTGCCGCCCAAAAAATCGTACTCAGCAGCACAGTCATTCCGCCTACAGAGATAATGCCGATCAACTGCGGTATTAGCTGATCGAAACCTCCGCCTACAAGCAATCCCGCTTTCGGGCCTGCGGTATAAATTCCAGTTCCAGGGCCGTCAGCAAACAAGCCAACGGCTAGAGTTCCCCAGATACCGCAGACTAAGTGAACTGAAGTTGCGCCTACAGGGTCGTCAATTTTCAAGTTGTCGAAGAAAGTGACGGCAAAAACTACCAGGATGCCGGCGATCGTGCCGATAATGGCAGAGTTGGGTATGTTGATGTAAGCGCAGCCAGCAGTAATTCCCACTAAGCCAGCCAGGATGCCGTTGATAATCATCGACAAGTCTGGTTTGCCCAGATACAACCAAGCGGTGATGGTGGCGGCAACTCCCCCGAAGGCTGCTGCGGTGTTGGTGGTGAGCGCAATGTGGGCGATCGCATTTGGAACGACTGCCATTGTCGAACCGGGATTGAACCCAAACCAACCCAACCACAGAATCAAACAGCCAAGGGTAGCAATGCTCATATTGTGTCCCGGCATCGCCACAGTCTCGCCGTCGCGGTACTTGCCGATCCGCGGCCCCAAAAATGCCGCTCCCATCAAAGCTGCCCAACCGCCTACAGAGTGAATTGCTGTCGAACCTGAAAAATCGTAGAAACCGGCGTCAGCCAGCCAGCCGCCGCCCCAAATCCAGTGTCCGGTAATTGGGTAAGCAATGCCTACTAACAGCAAGCTGAAAATTAAGAAGTCAAGGAATCTAATTCGCTCTGCAACTGCTCCAGAAACGATTGTGGCAGTTGTTCCGGCAAAAACTAATTGGAAAAAGAATTTAGCGTTGAGGGGGACTCCCGTCCAATTTAGCGAGTCGAAAATGCCTTGGTAAGCGTCTAGTGTGGCGGGGCTGTTGTCGGCTACATTCCAGAGGAAATATCCGCCGCTGCTGCCGATAAAACCGTTGCCGTCGCTGAACATTAAGGCAAAGCCGATCGACCAATAAGCAATTGTAGACAGCGCAAACACAATCAAGTTTTTTGCGAGGACGTTGACTGCATTTTTCTGGCGGCAAAACCCGGTTTCTAACATTGCAAAACCGGCGTTCATAAAGAACACTAGCATCCCAGCTACCATCACCCACATGGTGTCCATGCCCACTTTGAGGCTTGCCAATTGTTCCTCAGTGGTCGGCTTGGGAGGGGTTTGGGCTACCGCCGCATATCCCCAAATCAAGACGATGATAGCTGCTAAAGGTATACAGGCTTGCCAACTCGGACTGAGGCGGGCGATCGTCCGCTGTAATTTTTTGAACCTGCTGACTTTCGTCAAAAACTCTTCTGCTGGCAAATTTAAAGACTCTCGCCTGAGTTGTTTCGACTTTTTCTTTCCGACAGTCAATTTAATCACTTTCACCCTCTTTACAACTAATCAGCTCAGCAATATTCTGAAAATTTTCCAATTGTACTACAGAAGTTTATAGATTATTTGTTGAGATCGAGATACTTCTGATAGCCTAGCTCTTCTAGCTGAGTTTGTTTTTGCATGACAGATTCAGACAAAGTTTTGCGGTAATCGAGGACTCGAAGAAGCAATTCTGGCTGAGAAACTGCTAATATTTGAACGGCCAGCAAGCCAGCATTTTTAGCATTGCCGATCGCCACTGTGGCTACGGGTATCCCGGCTGGCATTTGGACGATCGAGTACAGCGAATCTACCCCTTGCAGGTGGCGGCTCGGTACCGGCACGCCAATGACCGGCAAGGGCGTTAAAGATGCTACCATGCCCGGGAGGTGCGCCGCTCCCCCGGCTCCTGCGATAATCACTTTCAAGCCCCGTTGGTGCGCGGTTTGGGCATATTCCACCATCAGCGAGGGCGTGCGGTGGGCCGAGACGATCGCCACGGAGCAAGGCACGTTGAATTCTTCGCAAACTGCGATCGCTTCAGACATGGTTGGCAGATCCGAATCGCTGCCCATAATAATCCCAACTCTCGGTTGATTCATGCAATTTTAAGATTTCAGACTTCAAATAGATGCTAATTGTAAATTATTGTATTCCCTCAAATTTATAAATTTTCCCGTAAATTAGTGATGAATAAAGCCACAACCCGAACAGCCGCCCCCATAGATATTCTGAATGCTCGCCTCCCGGGCTGCAAGGATTTGCAGATGCTGGCTATTGACGAAACGGGCATCATTCAAGAAGTTTGCCCGATGGACGGCGTATTTAAACGGATTTCTGCTCCAGATTTGCAAGTGCTGGATGCAGGAGGCGACTGGCTTTCTCTGGGCGGTGTTGACTTGCAGATTAACGGGGCACTCGGTTGGGCTTTTCCAGATTTAGAAAACAAGCATATTGAAGTTTTACCGAAAATTTGTCAATTTTTATGGTATCAGGGAGTCGATGCTTTTTTGCCGACTTTGGTGACAACTTCGCTCTCTAAGTTTAGGCGATCGCTCTCGACGATAGCTGATTATATCCGCACTGCAAAAACCGCCGCTTCCGCCACCAATAAACTCAAAACAGCAGAAATTCTCGGCGTTCACCTCGAAGGCCCTTTTCTCAACCCCCAGAAGCGAGGAGCTCACCCAGTTGAGTTTTTACTACCGTTAACTATAGAAAATGTCAAGCAAGTTTTAGGAGATTGTGCCGATGTTGTCAAAATAATTACTTTAGCGCCGGAGTTAGACAGCACTGGCGAAGTCATTTCCTATTTGCAAAGTTTGGGAATTGCCGTGAGTCTCGGACACTCCCAAGCGACGGCAGAGCAAGCTGAGCAAGCCTTTGCCAGGGGAGCTTCAATGGTAACTCACGCTTTTAATGCGATGCCGAGTTTGCACCACCGAGAACCGGGTTTGTTGGGAGCGGCGATCGTTTATCCGGGCGTAAAATGCGGTTTAATTGCTGACGGAAAGCACGTTTCTGGGACAATGATCGATTTTTTGCTGCGCGCTGGCAGGTATGAAACAGGCGTTTTTTTAGTGAGCGATGCTTTGGCTCCTTTGGGTTTGCCTGACGGTGTTTATCCTTGGGATTCCCGACAAATTGAGGTCAGAAAAGGTACGGCTTGGGTAAGATTGGATTACCACTCGCCGCTGGAATCTGCTACTTTGGCAGGTACAACTCTGCCACTGTTGGCGGGAGTGCAGAATTTGGTGAAGTGGGGGATTTGTGACGTGGAAAGTGCGATTGCCCTGGCGACTGATTCTCCAAGAAGGGCGATCGGACTTTCGGGAATTATCGGCAATTCGGCAAGTCAATTGTTGCGCTGGCATTTAAATGAACCGACAAAAGAATTGACTTGGCATCGGTTGTTTTAAGTCAGTAGTGATTAGTCAGTAGTCATTCGTGGTTGACAATTTCCAATTCCCTTTTTTCCAATTCCCTTTTTCCCAATTCCCAATTCCCAATTTCCAATAACCACCCCGAGGCATTATAATACCTAACTGTTGGCAGTAACTCAGCAGCAGGCAGAAAGATGAATTTGGTAGACGACAAGACTATAGTTAGACAGTATTTTAACTCGACGGGATTCGATCGCTGGCAGCGAATTTACGGCGACGGCAAAGTCAATAAAGTACAGCTAGACATCCGTACAGGGCACCAGCAAACGGTGGATACAGTGCTCGGCTGGCTGCAAGCTGACGGCAATTTACGCGGGCTTTCTGTCTGCGATGCCGGCTGCGGTGTGGGCTCTCTGAGCATTCCTCTGGCTGAGGCTGGGGCAATTGTTTGCGCGAGCGATATCTCTGAAAAGATGGTAGCAGAAGCCTACGATCGAGCTACAGCCGTTCCCGGCAAGCTCTACAACATCTCCTTCGCCGCCCAAGATTTGGAAGCTTTAACGGGCAAATTTCACACGGTTATTTGTTTGGACGTGCTGATCCACTATCCTCAAAGTAAGGCTGCGGAAATGATCGCTCACCTAAGTTCGATCGCCCAATCGCGACTAATTCTCAGTTTTGCGCCCAAAACCTTAGCACTCACCGCCCTCAAAAAAATTGGTGAACTTTTTCCCGGCCCGAGCAAAACTACCCGCGCTTACCAGCACCGCGAAGCAGATATTATCAAAATCCTAGAAAGCAACGGTTTTGCGATTAACAGAACTGCCATGACTAGCACTAGCTTTTACTATTCTCGCTTGCTGGAAGCCGTGCGGAAATAGGGTAAAATATCTGCAAATTATGAGGACAGTTTATTGGCGAAGTGGGGCGGCTTTATACAATTTGTCGGCTGTGTGGGGGCGGCTTTATACAATTTGTTGATGGGGGTCAAAAATGTTGGTGAACCCGCCCCACTACCTCTAAGCTGATTCTTGGTGTCCCGGATCGCCCCGGAGTTTTTCTATAAACTCTGGATAATTTTCCATATCCTCTAAGGATTTTAGCGGTGGATGCGTTACCCGGTTCCCTTCTGCGTTGATTTTATCAACATAAGCATAGAATGCCTCATTATCATCTCGATGAGCGAGTACATAAGCGCGTAACTCTTTTTTGCTCATTTCATTGAAGTTGGGTTTCATATTTATTTAATCCATTCTCCCTTGGGTTTAATTTCAATTTCGATTTCTTCACCAACTAAGATGAACACATTTCCTGTCCGCTCATCTATACGGACTATGTTAACACTCCGATACAATTTTGTTGCCCAGGAACAAAGAACGAAGGTTTGCCATACTTGCGCTGTTGTGGGAATAGCTTGCACTCCTGAAACTCACCACTTTTCATTTTACATTTTCTTTGCTAAAATTGCCATTGAGACAAGCTTCAACTTTTGTCATTAGTTTAGGCGTTTTCATCCGATTAAATATTTGAATAGCTTGCTGCCAGTGCTGATGAGCTATTTCTAATTCTCCCAAATCCCGGTAAGTCAAGCCGATGTAATAATTGCTAATCCCTAATTCGTACTTAGCACCAATTTTCGTATAAAATTCAATGGCTTGGTTTTGATATTTCAAAGAAGCTGAAAAATCATTACTTTCTCGAAAAACATCGCCTAAAATGTACCAGGCACGGGCGATGTCTGATGTAAAGTTGCAATTTTGGGCGATCGCCACAACTTGCTCTAAAGTTTGCTTAGCTTGTTCGTACTCGCCAATATGTTTTTGAGCCAAACCAGCCATATTCAAATCCCAGCAAGCTTGCCAAGGCGGAACGCTTTCTAAAGGTTGTTGCAAGTGTCTTGTCGCTTCTTTCAATGCTGCCTTCGCCTCACTCGCTTGTCCTAAATAAGAGTGCAGCAGAGCAACTTCGCAATAGCAACTATTTAGCCGAGATTGAATAGCAGGAGATATTGGAGATAAAGCTAGATTAAGTTTGGCCTGATAAATCGCTAATCCTAACTCGTATTCACCAGCAGCAATATAGCACAAACCCATATCACTATATGAATTAAATTCTGTCCATTTATCGCCTTCACGCTTAGCAGCAAATTGAGCTTGGCGGTGATATTCTAAAGCTACTTCAAAACCATCCGCTAGCAAATAGGCGTGACAGTCACCGATGCAGCGATACAGACTTGCCTCCCGGCTAGGCGAAACTCGATTTAACAGTTTTTCTGCTAATTCTAAAGTTTGGCTGATGTATCCCCAAGATAAAAAATATAGAAATAATTCTTCTGGTAAAATAGGTATAGCAGGGCGGCACAATACATCCCACGCTGAATCATAATCATCAATTTCTCGGAAATGATAGTAAGCTTCTAAAACTTGCAAACCTAACTGAGGGGATTGAATGTGTTCTACACTAGAAAACCAATGTTGTGCGATCGCCCTTTGAGTTTGTTCCCATTCGCTGCTATTCTGTAACTGATTCAAACCCGCCGCCCGAATCGCTGGGTGCATTCGGTATTTGCCCCGATGCAATTGTAGCAAAGAAGAGTCACACAACCGCCGCGTTACTTTCAGTTGTTCTGCTGGCGTCACATCCCACAGCAAAGCCTTGATACAAGTATCTGGCAACCATTCAATTTCTTGATACCGACAAGCTCCCAAACGGCATAGCAAGCGGTAAGCTTGCTGAGAATGAGCGTTGAGGCGATTTAATTGATTGTTGATAAGAAACGAAAATGGATCTAGCTGCTGTAATTCCTGGCGGTTTTGTTGCCAAGCTTCGGCAATATCTCCGTCATAATTATTTTGAATATCATTGTAAAGCACCTCCATCGCCAGAGCATTGCCTTTGTAAACTGCGTGCATTTCTTGCACAGCTTGTAAATCTTCTGAAGTTTTGGGATATTCAAAATATTGTTGCCATGCTTCTAGGCTCAAGCCTTTTAAAATGTGAGTTTGAACGCCTCTGACGTCTGGTTCTTTTAATTTTTCTCTACTGGTTATCAGCGTGATTCCTTCGATTCTGGGATCGCTTAGTACCCGCAGCAATTCTACATAATTGCGGTATTCAGGTAGAAACATACCGTTACGTAAGGCAGGTTCTAAGTTATCTATGAAAATTGCAACTTTGATTTCACGCAGTTTCTTTTCGAGCAAGTTTAAACTCAGGCTAAAATCTCTGGGTGCATCTTCCTGAAATTCTTGCTGCAGCCAAGTCTGCACAAATGAATCGGCACTCCGCAAGTTTTCGGGAGTTAGGGCAATTTTCATATCTAAGATTTTTTGAAATTGGCAACTGGCCAAGTATTGCTGTGCTAAGGTAGTTTTGCCGATGCCGCCTTCTCCTACTATTATCAAAATTTTAAACTTTTGTGATGTCCATTTTTGGAGTTTAGTAATATCTGAAGTTCGTTCTACCCAGCGAGAATTTAATGGTTGTGGTTCTGGTTTCGTTGGGATTAATTCGGGCATGAATTGAAAAAACAATGACTGCAAATCTGACCAGCTAGAGCGCTTGTCGTCTCCTAAACCAAATGCTTGATATGCTGCGGTCAAATGTTGGCGTACAGTTGCTTCTGATTTAATCTGGAGATTTGGGGCGATTTGTTTGTTGGGTGTTCCAGCTAGTTTTTGCTGCAAAACTTGCTTGCATTTGTTGCCTAAATTGTTGTAAATTGTGGTAAATTCTGCTTGATTCATTGGTGGTTTGCCTGTGTAAGTAGATGAGTGGGAAAATAGATAAGTATGTCATTGTTCGTTAAACGTCGCAATCGCAAAGGTTCTGACAGCTTTACATTCGGTTAAATAGCGAGGTTTCTTTGCGCCTACCTACTTAAGTGCGATCGCGCGGTGTATTTAGGGGGGATAACCCCTGGGATGTTTCAAAAAGTGCGATTTCCTAAGTGCGATCGCGTAGGGCTGCAAAATGTCAGAGGTTGGTGACTGCTGCGTGTGACTGCACAATTGTGAGTTTTGAATGTGTATTGATTTTACACTGGGTTACGGGTTAAAAGTTATTCAATAATTAAATTTTTGCAAACATCATTTTGGAGGTAAGAAGTATGGAGTTTCTGGCGGATGGAGTTTGTGCGGATGCAAGGCTGCTAATTGTTGTGCGATGCTGTGCGTCATCGTCTGCGACTTTGGGGGCGATCGTGTAAATGATTGTTACAAAAGCTGGAACTATGCGTAAAAACATAGGGCTATTTCCGAAATGTATATAGAGGCCCAAATGTAGGGAGTCAGAAGCTATGAAGTTTGTATCAGAGAATGCAGCAGGCGATCGCGATCGGAAAGCAGGCGACAGCAACAGCAAAGCTAAGTCAACTCAGAAGGTGGAACCAAATATGTCATCATCGCACAACGTTCAAAGACATACTGTTAAACAAGTTTTTGACCAGGTTGAGAAGATTCTGGAGGAAACTTGGCAAGAAACTGGGTTTGGGAAGGTAACAATTGAAAGTGAAAGGGAAAAGACCAATGCGATTCGGGTAATTGTCAAGGGTTCGACTTATTATAAGTTCTTTATTGACGATGAAGAAGTTAGTAAGTGGAGTTCGAGGAAGTAGGTGCGATCGAGCTATTTCGCGATCGGGCTACCTGATGTCAGATCCTCTTTTCGTCGTCCTGTATTCATCTCTCTTCTCTCCCTCTGTGTTCTGGAGCGTTCTCTGTGGTTAAATTATGACCATGCAAGCAGAAACGATATGATTTGGGTAATGAGATAGAGAGTCACCTAACAAAAACAGAATGTTCAGATACCCGACTGCTTAAAGAAGTCGGGCATCTAACAATGCGAGCATTTTACGTGTAATTACTTAGTTTTTTTTATGCTTTTAGGATGTTGACAAATCGACTAAGATAGTGTACCTTATAAAGTTAAGGTGAGTAAAGCAAAAGTGCATCTGTGCTGTACAACTGAGATGGTTGACGGCGTTAAAGTTTGAATCTACTACTTAAATATAAAACCTAGTTCGAGACTGATGGTGAGTTCAGGGGTGGGCTGGGGAAGTGGTGATATCGCATTATGTGCGATCGACCCTTCTCCGGCCTTTTGTGTTTTTTGGCAAACAATTAGTTTTTTTGAGGAGATCGGATTATGAAATGGCTAACAGATGATGAGTTTTTCGGTACTGAAGTGGGTACGGGTGTGAATTCGGTGGAATCGGGCGATCGCATAAAGCCGACCTTCGGCCATCGCACCTTTGGTCGCGATCGCCATTCCCGTACCCGCAATTGGTTTGGTGTATTTCCTCTCGCGTAATAGCAGCTACTACACCCTCGTCTAAGGGAGCCTCATGCTCCTTCGTCGCACAAGTTTCTTAGGAATGAGAATTAAATAACCCTACTGAAGTTATTTAATCCACGTTCCTTAAAGCAATAAACAGCTATTCAAGGATTTTTCTTATGAAGACAATTTCTTTTCTCTCACTTGTAATTGGCACATCAACTGTGTTTCTTGCTACACCAGCGTTTGCGGATTGGGCGGCGATCGCTTACTCCAGAACTTCTGGCAGACATGGTGCTGTAGCAGAACGAAGCACAAGTCAAGAGGCTGCTAAGTCAGCAATAAATACCTGTGGTAAGGCCGACTGCGAAGTTATCGCGATAGATAACACAGCTTGCATTGCCGTTGCAGCAGACAGGAACGGAACCGTAGGAGCAGCAAGCCATCCTAAATGGGCTAGCGATGCGGCAAAAATGGCTGTAAGCAATTGTAACAGGACTGCAAAAGGTTATTGCCAGGTGATCAGTTCAATTTGCTCAAACGGTGGAAGTTACAGATAATTTCACCTCGCCTCAGCCAAAGTCAAGATGTAGTATTTAGTGCAATTAAATACTACATTCTTGACTGGAGCAATCAAGTTTTATCGGAGATATGGATCAATTTTCATATCCTATTTTGCGTAAGTCCTAGAGAGGCTGAAATTTAGGGAGTCACAAGCTATGAGGTTTGTATCAGAGAATGCGACAGGCGATCGGACCGATCGATCTAGCCGCAGCAATAGTAAATCTAAGTCAAATCAGAAGTAGGCACAGAAGTCAAGAACAATCGCTATCACAATTGCAAAACATTAGGTAGGTAACTTATGCCAGACAGTTTCATCGCTGACTTACAAAAAGTCGCTGCTGCACGTCAAGAATTTGCTAGTTGCCTTGGCAACATGACCGGAATTATCAACCAAGCTGACCACGCTACCTTTGTAAGAGAGATTCAAGACTTGGAACTGGCAACCAAGAATCTACGAGAGGGTGTATTTCGGCTCCTTGTTCTAGGTGATATGAAACGGGGTAAAAGTACCTTTCTCAACGCTCTTATTGGGGAAAACCTATTACCGAGTGATGTCAACCCCTGTACTGCCGTGCTAACGATTATACGATACGGTCAGCAGAAACAGGTCACGATTTATTTCAATGATGGTAAGCCCCCAGAAGTGTTGGACTTTGACACTTTCAAAAGTTGTTACACAATCGACCCAAAAGAGTCAAAGAAGCTAGAAGATTCAAAGGAGCAAGCATTTCCTGATGTCGAATATGCTGTAGTTGAGTATCCCCTACCTCTTCTAGAAAATGGAGTTGAGGTTGTTGACAGCCCTGGTCTTAATGATACAGAGGCTAGAAATCAGTTAACACTGAGTTATCTCAATAACTGCCATGCTGTCTTGTTTGTTATGAGCGCAACACAGCAGCTTACGCTTGGGGAGCGACGCTATCTGGAAAACTATATCAAAGAACGGGGGCTAACAGTCTTCTTTTTGATTAATTACTGGGACTCGATCGCTGAAACGGTCATTGTTCCAAATGATGCAGAAATTCAAAAAGCTGAACATAAGGTGCGTGAATTTTTCAAGACTAATTTGCTGGAGTATTGTCAAGTAGAAGGCAAAAATATTTACAGCGATCGCGTTTTTGAAATTTCAGCCCGGAATGCTTTGCGTCGTAGATTGTGCGACTCGTCTGATTCCCTTGAAGGAACTGGTTTTCCAGATTTTATAACAGCACTCAACACATTTTTGACCAAAGAACGAGCGATCGCGGAACTACGTCAGGCTAGGGGTTTGGCACGTCAAACTCACAGACGGGTGCATGAGTCTGTTGAACGTCGCATCCCCTTACTTAGCCAAGATGTAGACGGATTGAGGCAGAAAATTCGCTCCGTACAACCTGAATTTGACAAGCTGGTTGAGATTCGCGACGGATTCAAAGATGAAATTAGAACTCTGCGCGATCGCAAAACAGATACAATTGTTAACTCTTTCCGCTTCTATGTTACCAACTTGGGAACAACCTTTGAATCAGACTTTGCACGATACCAGCCAGAACTAAAATTTCTGGACTTTCTCAGTAAAAACAAGCGGGAGGAATTTCAAGCAGAGCTTCGGAAAGCCTTTGAGCGGTACTTAAGTGACAAAGTAGCAGATTGGAGTCGCAATGCTCAACGAGAGATGGATTTAGCCTTTTCACAACTGGCACTCAGTGCTGCTCGTTATGGTGAATCCTACAGCCAAGCAACAGATAAAATTACTGAAAAATTGACAGGGAAAAATCTGGTTCTTGGTGCAGACTTAAGCACAGAGGATAAATCTCCCGGATGGGCTAAGTGGGCTGCGGGTCTTTATGCACTCACTACAGGTGATATAGCTGGCGTAGCAATGGCTGGAACAGGAGTATTTGACTGGAAACAGATTGTGCTGAACTTAGTTGGTGCAGCCACATTTACTGGCTTGATCTATGGTTTGACAGGCATCTTTCTTGGACCTTTGGGAATGGCACTAGGAAGTATGGTTCTTGGTGGTTTATCTGCTGCAAAAACACGGGAGAAGGTGATTTCTACCATGAAAGCTGAGTTGGTAAAATATTTACCTCAAGTAGCGCAAGAACAATCAGAAGTTATTCGCATAACAGTTAAAGATTGTTTCGATATGTATGGAAATGAAGTTGAAAAGCGAATGAACGATGATATGCGATCGCGGAAATATGAACTTGATGAGCTGGTCAAGCAAAAGGAGCGCAGTGAGATTGACCGAGAAGCAGAAGTCAAACGTTTAACACAGCTTGATAGTAATCTTCTCTCTGAATTGAATCAAATTGAAGATTCCTATGATGAACTATTAGGACAAAAAACCTAACATTTATCAAGTAAAGTTAGGAGCGATCGGGCTTCAGGCGTTGCTGAGTTAAAAACATCTAAAATATTTTTTTCTAGCTCATTCTTAACTGCAGCAATGCCTTGATTCTCAAATTAGAGGTTTCAGGGCTAATCTCCAAAAGCAAGTTTTCAGAGAAACTAAAAGTAGAATTCAGCCATGTTTAAACATTTTACAGAAAAAGCTACCCCATGTACCAGTCTCCTAAACTCCCTCAATTCTGCGATTAAGTTACTTGAACCAGAGCAAGAATCACAGCTTTGCTTGGATGTGAGGTCTATTTGCGAACACTTGGCTAATCCTAATCTGCGGGTAACTGTATTTGGTCCATTCAATCACGGTAAATCAACTTTACTAAATGCTCTCTTAGGGAGTTATGCACTCCCCATCGATTTAGTTCCGACAACTGGAGCTGCTATTAGTATCAAATATGGCGAGCAGCTACAAACTAGAATCACTTTCTTAAATGGCACAAAAGAGATTGAACATGGTACAGAAATACTACAGCGTTTTGCTATTCTTGATGGTGACAGACGGATGCGAGATGATGTGGCTTCGGTAGAAGTTTTATGTCCTCATCCATTGTTAAAAAATGGTACAGAATTACTCGATCTTCCCGGAACCAATGATAGAGAAGAACAAGACAAGCTAGTTCGCAACCAACTTCTAACTGCTGACTTGGTGATTCAAGTTCTGGATGCTCGTAAGCTCTTTACATTAAAAGAAGTTGAGGATCTACGAGACTGGTTGATAGAAAGAGGGATTAAAACAGTTATCTTTGTTATCAACTTTTTGAATTTACTAGATATCGAGGATCAGAAAGAAGTTATCAAGCGAGCGTCTTCTATTGCTGAGGACTTTCGGTTAGATTTGCCTGATGGCCTTAGCAACTTACATCGAGTTGATGCACTACCTGCTTTAAAAGCTAGACTCAGGGGGGACACAGAAGCAGCTTATAACAGTGGTATCCTCACTTTTGAATCAGCACTGCACAATATTTTAGCAGTTCTTTCAGAGCAAATTGACGGCATTCGTTTCCCTCGCGTGGTGGCGATCGCACAACAAGTTAAAGAGTCTCTAGAAGCCCAATCTGAAGAGATAAAATCTGAATTACAAGAGTATGACTATGAACGTAAACAGGAAATTTATTGGGGTAAACAAGAGGAGAAACGACTCAAACAAGCTTTTGAAGGTAGTGTCCAAAACTTGATGGATTGGCTATCTCCTGAATCTTTCATTCAGCGATATCAATCAGAGTGTCTTCAGGCTTTGTTGGAAGACAAACTAACGGAATGGCTCAATAATACATTACACTCTGCGTTAGCGGAACGGGTGGATGCAGCAGATAGATGGGTGAATGAAGCTCGTGAAACTTTTGGTTGGGATGAGCCAGAAGAGATTGTTCTTTCGCTACCTGACTTTCCTGAGATAGATCTACCCAGTCCGCCTAGCGAATTGGATGAACCAAGTGGTGCGGGTTGGGCTGCTTTGGCTGGAGGTGTTGCGGGTTCAATTTTTGGCCCTTGGGGTACTGCTGCTGGTGCTGCTTGGGCTTATGGTGCAACACAAGAAGCTGCTAAAAAGAGAAGGGAAGAACTAGAAGTAAACTATCGTTCTCAAGTTTTATCGGCTTGCAATAGTGCTATTGAAGAATACCTCAGAAACTTCAGCTATGCCATTCTTTTAAAAATGCCTGACTACCGAAGGACTACAAAGGGTATTTTCGAGTTTCAGGAGCCTGAAGAATCATTAGAAATTATCAGCAGACGCAGGTTTCTAAAACAATTAGAATCTGCTTTTAGCGACCTTGACGAATGTTTAGAGTGAAAATCATCAACTGTTACTTACATGAGTATCAGCTTGAATTTATCTGTCTAGAATCGCGAACTAAAATCTAACACACCTTTTAATTTTGATTATTTTGAGGAGGACA
This sequence comes from Microcoleus occultus BM001215366, assembly GCA_036700145.1. Taxonomy (GTDB): domain Bacteria; phylum Cyanobacteriota; class Cyanobacteriia; order Cyanobacteriales; family Microcoleaceae; genus Microcoleus. The sequence continues at coordinate 16,605 of JAUBOH010000010.1, read as the reverse complement.
GAAACATGGGTATGGTACTAACAGCTTTGGCAGGAACTTTTATTGCTTCAGTTATTGTTCTGACAATTGCGTTCCAAATTACAGGCTTTGATATTCTTAGGAATGATGAATATCCAAAAATTATTGGTTGGCTCAGTGCTGGCTCGACAATTCTCTATTGGGTTATTGAATTATACATAAACTATGAACTTCAATCAAATTTCCAAGTCAATCCCGATAACGCTCTAAGTGCAGAACAGCAAGTTGCAGTTCTATTCTGGGTGATCCGTATAAGCGCATCGGCTTTATTTATCATAATTGCAACGGTTGCTTTTTGGGTTTTGACTATAGCAATGGCAATTATAAACAGACCCACAACTTTCAAAGGCGTGATAGTTGTCTTATTTAAGTTTTTGATTGTATCAACTATCTTAGGTATTTCTTTAAGTTTTGTATCTAGTTTCACGACTAAGTGGATTGAAGATTATTTTCGCCCTAAGAGTAATTCTATGAATTCTCCTGCTCAAATATCTCAATTACCATTTGATTTTGTTACCTCGGCTCAACCTAGGATTACTCAAATAAAGAACGATTGGTCTAAATGAACTGAGTTGTTTTATTGACCATAGCGATCGCCTTTCGGATGGGAAGGGCGATCGCCTTTATGTCAATATCAATGTAGGGGCGAAGCATTCCCCAAATTCAGTTATTGATAAAGATTAAGAAATATGGAATAATTAGCACTATTTCCTAAAACTTGTGATTCAATCAAATAGTGTGTCATATTCTTGGCTAAAATCATTAACAATTATGGAGTTTGAATTTGACGAAAACAAAAGTAAAATAAATCAAGAAAAACATGGAATAGATTTTGTCGAGGCTCAACAGTTGTGGATCGATCCCAACAAGATTGAACTTTCGGCAAAGACCGAAGATGAACCGAGATTTATGGTCATCGGCAAAATCGGTGGCCAACATTGGTCTGCCATTATTACCTATCGCCAGACTAAAATAAGGCTCATCTCAGTTAGACGTTCTCGCACCAATGAGGTGAATTTATATGAAAGCTAAAGAATTAGACGAAAAGTTTGATAACAATGAAAACGTTCTTGAGTATTTCGATCTGACTAATATTAGACGACCTGGATGGGAAAATCAGGAATTAAATATAGAGTTTCCCAAATGGATGATACAAGCAATTGAACGAGAAGCTCGGCGATTAGGAGTCAATCGTGAATCTTTGATTAAGGTATGGATAGGGGAACGGTTAGAAAAATACCTAGCGGTGGCTGTGACGGATGAGTAACGATTGATTATCCCACTGGCAAAAATACTGATAGCTTCACTAATAAATCCTTTCCTAATGGTTTCAAGATATTGCGGATGCTTGCCCCCAAGCCGTACAACTCGCGGAAGAAACTTGTCGTAAAGCTGAAGTACCAAGCGAACGCTTAGAAGGATGTTTATTCGATGTGGCGGCCAGCGGCGATGTCAGCCTTGCCAGTGTCGCTGCCAACATCCTTAAAAACGAAGTTAAGCAACGAGTTGAACAAGAAATTCGTAATCGCATTCCGATTCCGATTCCTTTACCCTTCTAATTCGCGATCGCTCTTTTCATCCCCTTTCAAAAAAGAGCGATCGCCCCTAAAGATATTATGAGGCGATCGCTTTTTTGTGTGGAAGGGCGATCGCTTATAACCACCTATTAGTGAGATTGCTTAGGCGCAATTTCAAATCCTAGTTGAGATACATAAAAACAAACATCAAACTCAGCCCAAAAATTTAACCTTCCTAAAATGATCGGCATATTTCTTTGTCTAGTCCAAGCAAAAGCCAAGTTAACTGGTGCAAACCTGCTGACTGTCCCTGACAACAACAAAGCCCTAGCCTCGATATTTGCCAGATTTCCAGATAAAGAAATAACAAAGGTTTGTTCGTTCCAAACAGCCCCTAATTGTAAACCAATTTCATAAGGCAAAACATTCATGCTTGCCCCTGTATCCAGCAACCCCATCATTTCAATTGACTGGTTTCGATAGCTTAATATTATCGGTAAATAAGGCGCATAAGATACCTCGCCAAAGCGATCGAATTGAGAGGCAAAAGAGTATTTTTCACCATTAAGCATTTTGCAGTTTCTTTTGTTCCTCTAAAAACTGTGCTAATTGACGCGCTCCTTCATCAGAATTATGCAACATCTCAAAATAATTATCTTTAGACTCTAAGTTAGCCAAACCTTCTTCTTTTGCTAACTCAGAAACCAAAAATTCTATTACTCTTAATTTATCCACACGGGATAAATGACTAAGCAGAGGAAATAATTGTGCAATTGGCATAATTAAAATTTCCATTTATATTCATCTTATTCAGATTACCACCTGTTTTACGCTTTTGTCAAGCTCATCACTTTTTTGGGGAAGGGCGATCGCCTTTCTGGAAAGAAGGGCGATCGCCCTTCTTTCCTCGTCGTTAATTTGCGGTAAAAAAAGAGCGATCGCTTTTTTGGTAGGGAACTGCGATCGCCCTTCTTTATCTTGTCTTAAACCCTGGCATAATGTTTAGCGATTAACTCTCTAACTAACGGTAATAACTCCAAAGGAACTTGAACAAACGCTTGCTCTTTACTATCAAACGCTGCTTCATCTTCTGCTACCGCTTCATCTTCTGACTGTAGATCGTAATGTTCGATCGTTTGGCGTACTCGCTGTTCATCCCAATCCAAGGGAAATTTATTTTGTGTTGCCATATTTACCTACCACGTTGTCGGCGTTTATAAGCACTCAAAGGTTTACCCGTTAACTCATACGCTGTTATGATAAAAGCGCTATATGACTCGGGTTCAGGAACGTAAACGATCTTAAGATAACGACCATCACTAGTTTGGCCAATAGCTACCCGCGTACCTTCACGCCCCAAACGATCCTCACCTGGCTTTCTCAGTATATCCTCAACTTCTACCTCATTGACTCCATGCTCGTAAATATGAGGTAAATCAGTTTCAGGATCTATATAAAAGCGCAAATTCATACATTAATTATTTTGTTAAACAGATTAACCCCCATCTAATATAGCATAAAGATTGGCAATATGCTGTATATAGACTGTTTAGGAGTAGGAAAAATGAAGTCGGACAAAATCGCGATCACCATATTGACAAGCGTAATAGCGATCGCTCTTTTCATGCCCTTTTAAAAAAGAGCGATCGCCCTTCCAGGCAAAAAGGCGATCGTTAGTCTTAAATAAACTCCACACGCCCTGTCAGATCGCCCAACTCAAGATACTCCCAAATCATTACCAAACTTCTCAAAATTTATCCAATCGATCGACTATTTTTATGACAGTAAATAATCCCATTATGAGATAATCCAGCTCGATTTATCCTTAAAAAATCTGCATCTTGAGTAAAAATTACTCTCCCTTCCGCCATCCCAAATTCTACATGAAGTTCATCAGGCTTGCCCAATAAGCCTGCTTCCGTTGTAGTCGTCACATTAATCTCATACCTTCGCAGCCCGATCGCAATGGCATTACTTACATTTTCGTCTAAGTGAAAGTTAAGAGTTCTTGACATTTAGGCTTTTTAATTTTTGCTGAAGGATAGAAGGATTTTGGGCTTGCAACTCGCGGACAAAGGTTTCATCTGCTCTAATTTGTGTCCTAATTTCTTCACGATTATCGTGATAATAAGTCAAAGCTGCATAAACATCAGCTAGAGTAATTGAAGGATAATGGTAAATAATCTCCTCTGGTGACATTCTCATTTCCTCCTGCCAAATTACCACATCTTGTACCTTAATTCGATGTCCAGTAATGCAAGGTTGCCCACCGCAAAAACCGGGATTAATTGTAATATGTTCAGAAATTATGCTTACCATAAATTAGCCTTTGAGTCAGTTTTGTTAGTTCATCTGATAAGTATATTTTACCACTCAATAATCAGAGAAGTAGATATTTATTTTACATAAAACCAACTCGGATATCAAGCGATATCAAAGGTTTTGGTATAGTCGTTGAGGCTCAGGCGTTGCATTGCCCAAATTCAGTTATCGATCGCATCAAAGATTGTCGTGGGGAATGCGAAAACCCCTACAGATATTGTGGGGATCTCGCTTTTCTTTTGCGAGGTGCGATCGCCCTTTCATACATCCACATTTATCGGCGACACAAAAAGTACGCGCGTGCGAAGCTATCCCGTAGGGAATCGCCCGATCGACAATCCCCACCCAACCGTAAAATTAAATAAAATTCAATTAATCATTAAAATATGTCATCACTAATCCTAACCAGAATCTTCCTGGCAACCGCAGCCGTATTCGGAGGCTTATCCGTCGTCGGTGGCGCCTTTGCCTCTCACGCTTTAAAAGAGCGATTGACCGATCGCGCTTTAGCAATCTTTGAGACTGGCGCACGCTATCAAATGTATCACGCCCTCGCTCTATTACTCGTTGCATTACTCTTCAACCGCGCCCCAGAATCTCAAACCTTTTTCGCAGTGGCTGGATGGGCTTTTATTGCCGGCACAATCGTCTTTTCAGGCAGTTTGTACGCCCTGAGTCTGACTGACATCAAATGGCTGGGTGCAATTACGCCGCTGGGGGGAGTTGCTTTTATTGTCGGTTGGATATGTTTGGCTGTCGCAGCTTTTAGTTTTAAATAGAGATTGGCAATTACCAATTCCCCATTCCCAATGCCCAATTCCCTAATTCTCAAACACATTGCTCGAAAACATTTCTGTCAAAGTACGCAAGTAAGGTAAAAATACCATAACATCCGCAGCAGGGAGGCGATCGGATATTTCCCAAAACAAAATCAGCAGCATATCCTGCACTAACTCCCAACTTACATGAAGTTTCGGGTACAGCATCACGCAAATTGGAAATAATTCTTGCTGTACCGGGCCAATACTTTCTGCTAAAACGCACCAGCACAAATAGCTTTGAAAAATCTCGACATCCCGGATACCAGAAACTTTTACCTCCCGATCGCTCAAATAACCACTGCTGCTGCGGTATCCTTGATGCTGAGCACTAGCCCGATCGTACACTGCACTAGCAATCTGAGTCGTTTGCTGCAACAAATGTTGAACGGCTAATAGAGCTTTTGAATTCGGGGGCTGATTCGCCGCAGCCTCATTAATCTCTCCGTAGGGAATGTGGAGGTAGTCGTCTACAACTTTTAAGTAGGGTGCAAATTCCGATCGTTCTGACTCCGCAAGACATCCTAACAAGATTTTGCTAGTGTATTGAAACTCCAGCGTCACAAATCCCAGCACTAACGGATCTGTCTCTGAGTATTTCCGCCTCACTTGGATAATATCTTTTCCCACCAGCACTGACAAGCGGAAAACAGGTTCTCTATCGGCGTAAGCGTCTATTGCTTTCCGATATAAAGTGCGAGTGTCGGCGGCAATTTCTTCATGATTAACTAAGCTCGGATCGATCGCGTGGCGTTCTATTTGTTCCCCTAAAACAGATTCTACTTTACTCCAAGCTATCTCGCTGGCTAATTTCAGGGTATCTGTCAATTTGTCAACTATTTTGACTCGATTTTCCTCATAATTAGTTGACTCTGGGCTTTGGGGAATTTGTCGCGGGGCTTGGTTTTCTCGTGCCGCCACTGTACTGTAATATTTTTTTGCCCAGCTAACTGCTAAGGAAGAAACGCTGACGCCTTTAGTTTCAGGGAGTTTGTGAGTGTCCGATCCGGTCATACCCTGTGATAGACTCTCGCCCTCTTGAATTTCGTCTGGAGCAGGTAAATTTTTTGAAGATACTTGTAAAATATTCGTCACGATCAACCTCGTTTTTTTATAAAGTCGCACCCGATCGATTCCCCTAATTTTTAACGTTATTAAATACAATCTTCTCCATTTGTACGCTAACAGTCATTAGCCATTGTGCTTAAAGCTATCGGCCATTTGGCTGTACTGCTTGCATCTTTTAAAAGATGCACCTTAATAACGCTATTTGTTGTGCTATGGATCACCGTCACCCTGCGATCGCCACCTTAATTTTTTTTATTGACCTGTAAAAACGGCCCAAAATAAATTTAATTTGTCTTAAAAGCTGAGAATTCAAGCTAACTTTGTCTCAAAAAAACGGCTCCTTGAAATATTTTATCTTTGTTTTAGATCGCGGCTGCCGATCGCCCTACTTTCTCAAACAACCTAGGCCATAGCACGATCGAGCGGTGACGAAGATTAATTTATTTCCCTAGCTGAAGCGAGAAATGTATTTTTAGCCTTGCCCTTGTTAGGGAACCCTAACACATTTAACCATCGGCTTTTATGAATAAATAATTAAATTTGATATTACAACAAGATTTGTGTGCATTTCGTTAATGCCATTGCCAGCGCGGTTTTTTTGCGATAATTTTTTTAGGTTCCCCGATCGCCCGCAATTTGTGAGCGTCCATTCGATCGGTCAACTACCCTTCAAAACCGGAATTTAAATCGACTTACCCGATCGCTGCCAAATCTTACTAAATCTGGGGGGTTCGAGTCCTCTGCCGGAAGCAAGAGCCTGCCCCTACCACGATAAGATGAGGTTTAGGGGCCTCGCGGGGGCGATCGCTCTTCAAAAACAGCACGGCCACTAGCTCTTTAAGGCTATGCCTTCGGGTAGGATTAGTAGGACGAAAGGAAGTGGATAAAATGAGCGCCAGCAGCAATTCAACAGAAATCAAGTTCGGAACCGATGGGTGGCGGGGACTGATTGCCCATGACTTTACTTTTGCCAACGTGCGAAAAGTAACCCGGGCGATCGCCAGTTACCTAGAAACCGCTTACACCAAAGACCGCCCAGTTCTGGTCTCCTACGATACCCGCTTTCTGGCAGACGAGTTCGCCCGCACATCTGCTGAGGTACTCGCAGATTTGGGATGGACTGTCATGGTAGTCGATCGAGATTGCCCAACACCAGTCATCGCCTACAGCGCCAAGCATCTAAACTCCGCAGGCGCCCTGATGTTCACGGCTTCGCACAATCCCGCACCTTACTGCGGCATCAAATACATCCCCGACTACGCGGGCCCGGCTACCCCGGAAATTACCGATACAATTGTGGCAAATATTGCTGGTGCTTCTGATGCGCCAGCAATCGGCAGTCACAACGATAAAATCTCTAGTTTTGACCCGAAACCCGAATATCTGAAGTTTCTTTATACTTTGATAGATGTGGAGCGGATTCGATCGGCTAAATTAAAGGTCAAGTACGACGCCCTCTATTCGACTTCTCGCGGCTATCTCGACGAAGTTTTGGTACACTGCGGCTGCGATGTGGAAAGTTTTCACACCTACCGCGACGTGCTGTTTGGCGGCGGAATGCCCGAACCCAAGGGCGAACAGTTGGTTGAGTTAGTCGAAGCTGTTAAAAAAGATTCGGCAGATTTGGGTTTAGCTACCGATGGCGACAGCGATCGCTTTGGTATTGTTGACGAGTTGGGAAATGTCTTGACTCCGAATACTGTGCTGTTGCTGCTGGCGCGTCACTTGGTTAAAAATAAAGGCTTGACTGGGGCGATCGTCCGTACCGTCGCCACTACCCACTTGCTGGACAATATGGCCGCCAAATACGGCTTAAAAATCTACGAAACCGCCGTCGGTTTTAAATACATCGGCGAAAAAATGCGGGAAACAGCGGTGCTCATCGGCGGCGAAGAATCCGGCGGTTTGAGCGTTTTGGGTCACATCCCCGAAAAAGACGGGATTTTGGCTGATATGCTAGTCGCAGAGGCGATCGCCTACGAAGGCAAACCGCTTTCTCAGCTAGTCGAAGAAGCCATCCGCGAAGCCGACGGCCCCCTGTACAACCAGCGCCTTGACTTGCACCTAGATGACGCCCACAAAGCAGCCGTTTTAGAATCATTTACCAAGAATCCCCCGACGGAAATAGCGGGTATCGGCGTTAAGGAAATCGGCCGCAAAGACGGAATTAAACTTTATCTTGAAGACGGCGGCTGGGTACTGCTGCGGCCTTCGGGAACCGAACCCCTGATGCGCGTTTACATGGAAACCAATTCTGTGGAAAAAGAAAGCCAAGTTGCCGAATACATGAAAAAGGTAATTTCCCACTTAGAACCTGTTTAAATTTCCACCTATCTAGGACTTGCGAACGGGTAGTCATCACCTTGGTTTTTTCACCAAAATACTTGCCCAAAATCATCAATTTCGGTTCAAAAACCCGGTTTCTTAATTCGGAGTAGGGTGCGCGCCGCGCACCTTATCTATTTTTTAGAACTTGCAGATCCTCTGAACATGAATCATCGATACTGGTCAGCAGCAAACGATAAAAAGCTCAAAATTATCAGCATTATTTTTATATTTTTATCAATCCCTGCTTTTATCTACGAGATCGTGTTATTTCACTATACAATCAGTATTAAAATATTTGGTCAAACCTTGCACTAGCGACTCGAACAAATTTTTTTCAGAACGCAGATAATTTATCCGTTAGGCTGCATCACTCTATCTATACCGCTTGGCTTCGGACTCACAGCCATTAAACTTTTACAAAAACAGTGGTTGGCATCAATACTTTTACTTGCAGCAACAGCCGCGAACTGTTTTTTAGTTGTTGATTTTATTATGGATTTTCAAGCTGGGAGTCGTGCTTATTAGATCCTTTGAATTAAACAATAGAGAAATACTTGTTTGGGCGATCGCCCAGACACTGAAACAATCGCAACTACACAGGTTGGTCACAGTAAAGCAACCGCACATCGGATTCAATTTTGGGATATTTCCCCGAACAGTTTTAGTTTTTTGTCTGAACTTGAAAACACTCACGGAGAAGTCACGAAAATCGCTTTCAGTGCTGACAGCCAAACTGCGACAACAGCCAACGAAAGAGGGTACAATTACGTTTTTGTTTGGAACAGGGTAATACACCTATTTCGGCGATCGCCGAAACCGGACACAAACAAATATTAGCTGCTGGCGCCGGGGTGGGCAATGTGATATTATGGGATTTCGAGAACGATCCAGAGTTAAATTACTAGCATAGAGATGACGTTAACATCATTCAATTTAGCTGAGATGGGAGCCAATTATATATTTGCAATACAGTTGGATTTGTAGAAATTTGGGAATTGTAAATATTGGATTTTTTTATTTTTTAAATCTCTAAAAAAGTTCTAATATTTTTTTCGCATCTACTTGACTTTTCTCCCAACCTTGTTGTATATTACTAAATAATGGGATGGTAGGAAAAATAAAAAATTAACACAGATTCCGATTATAAAAAAAGTAGATAAGTAGAATTACTAGCCTGTAAACTTGTTTATGAAAACAATTCCTCTGCTCGCCATTAGTTTTTTAGTAGCAATTTTAGCAAGCGCGATCGCCATTCTCTCAGTGCAGAACGCCACGCCAGTATCCTTAAACTTTACCTTTTTTAAATCGATACAAATGCCCGTAGGAGTAGTATTGGCAATGAGCGTTAGTGCAGGACTGATCGGAGGCGCGCTGCTGCAACCGCTGTGGAACCTTTCAGATTCCCAAAACTCCAGTCCCAAATTTGGGGCAAATTCACAAGACTCCGACACCGCAGAATATTAAGTTAATTCCTGAATCCTTAGAGAGAATATACCTGACCGTCAATCAGCAGCCGAGTAATTCCCTTAGCTAGCAAATAAGGCGCCGCTTTTTGCAGTATCCTGCCGTCAGGAATCTTGAAAACTCTTTGATTGCGAGTAGCAAATCGGCGGGCCACTCGGTGATTGTCAAAAACAGGCAGAGTTTTCTCGCGAATTTCCGCCACCGGAATTTGACCGAGTTCGCCAAAAGCTTTCAGAGGTCTAGTGATTAACTCCGCCGCCCGATCGACCACTAAATAGCAAATTTTGGGAAGAGACGCTTGGCTTAAAGGCAAAACTTGAATCAGCCCCTGTCCCTGCAGCTCGATCGAAGATCCCGACGATCTCGAACCCAGCAGACTGGCTTCAAACAGAGAGTCTTCATCCTCTAAATCTGCGTCGAAGTCATCTAAATCGTCCTCGTCCTCGTCCTCGTCCTCGTCCTCGTCCTCATCTGCGTCGAAATCGCTAAAATCTTCACCCGCCTGCTGTAGCTGCGATTGTGGCAGCATTGTCTGCTGTTGGCCAGTCACAGCAGCGCTGTCGCTGCGAGGATCGACATAGGTTGATAAAGCATCTGGCAAATCGGAAACATCGAAATCCGACTGTAAAGTACCTCGAATTTCGAGTTCCGCAACTGGTTTGCCGGCCGATGAAGAAGGCTTTCGGAGTGTCGGCGAATTTGAAACTGACGGCGGGACTGGGACTGACTCCGACAGGGATGCACTTGCAGGATCGATTTCGCGATCCTGCAAGTGCCCTGACGGCTCAGCAGTCGCCTCTACCGGTTCAGAAACACTGCTGCGATCGGACAAACGCTTTTGTTTTTGCTGGACTAGAAATTCGTATTCCGACTCCGACAAAGCGCCCTGAAGGATGCGCCTCACAGTCGAACTGCTCACTCCGTAGCGCTTTGCCAGAGTGATAGTATTCTCGTTTGACTGTCGGTACAGCCTGAGAAGTTCCCGTTTGTCTGAATCGGAGAGTTTTGTAGGCGTCATGCCAAGTTTTCCAGCAAAAAGACGTGAAAAGACGCAGGAAGTGCGATCGGCCAACTGTGATTTTTCATTTTCAATTGGAAGTTGAGAGATGCCGGCCCCCGGCCCCCACAGCTTTCGCGTCCCAATCGATCGCTCTACGGCAACCCCAATCTCAAATCGCTACGCGGCGCGACGAGTCCGTCTGCTTTGGCGAGAACGGGTTGAGATGTCATGTTCCAAGACAGCTCCTATTCCGAACAGGATGCCGCTGAAAACAAAAAAGACTTCCAGCAAACTGCCGCTTTGATAACTACCCTCAGCCTGAGTATCGCGCCATTTAAAGTACATATCTGCGATGTAAAGCGAAAAAGTTGCAGCCGCAATCATTCTCCAAGATTGGGAAAAACGTCCTCCCCAAAATGCCAACAGCAGTGCAGTAGCAATAATCAGCAGAAAAACGTCCCCGACGATGTAAAACAAATTGATTGCATAGGCGTAAGGCGACAGTTGCTTGTCAAGTGCCATTACCCATGCGGGAGTTTTACTTGGTTCTTCTTCTTCTTCCGGTGCGGATTTAGCATCATTCGCGGCCGCTCCTTTTGCCTTTGACTTGGACGAAGTGTCCAAAGCAGGCGCTTTTCCTTTGGCAGCCGTTGCTGGTGCAGAGCCTGTCACTACTTCCTGGGGGGCTGCTGGAGCCATTCCTAGCTGTACCCTCCAAGAGTCAGGTGCCGCAACCCAGATAGCTACAGCAATCCCAAAGGCTGCAATTCCCGCTAACAAACCCCACTGCCAAATTTCTAGATTCAGCCGCTTGGAAGTCACGGCTAGAACCATGCCCCCGATCAATGCCACATAACTGACCAGATAAAAGGCATCTGCTGGGGATACATCCGGGTCTAACTCGAAATACAGTTCCCAAATGCCAAATAACACACCGCCGATAAAATAGAAGAGCATCCCTAGACCGATTCCCAGCCAGACGTTGCGTCCGCTGGCCATGTGCGGGCTTCTCCAGTTTCTAAAACAAACTAATGTAGCTCCGAGGTATGCTCCGCATTCAAAAACCAAAGTGCCGATCGAGTACCAAAGAGGTAAACCCTCTTCTTGTGAGAGGGGGACGCTGAACAGCAAAAAGAACAGCAGCGCCATTACAGCCCAGACAATGCCCGCAATCACTAGGGTCTGAGCTGACAGTAAAGATGGAGATGTAGATGACTTTTCTGAAGTGCTACTCATAGGGATTTCACGAGACCTAACTAGCGGTTGAACGCACCCCATCTCAATCTTTGATTTTTGATTGTAGATGAGGATTCTTTCGCCAAAAAACCTTGATATGACGCTACGGCAAAAACTGGCGTCCTCAGCGTGTCGTCGGGACTTTTGCCCTCGTACACTAAGAAAAAGACTATCGCTAGAATCAAATCTATTTACTAATTCAAGGAATTAGTCGTTAGTCTATCTTTTGCCCGGGAATAGATGATAGAAATACGGTTTATGTCTCCACCATTAAGGTTTTTACAGTACCAAATCTATCTCTTAAATTATACCCTCAAATGTTGCTGTATCTGTTTTTTTTGCTTTCGCACTCCCCCACTCATATCAATGATTGTGGGTGGGGAGCGCGATCGAAATTTAGTTAAATTGCCAGACATTAGGTTGCCTCCCAACCGACTCAACAATTTGGTTTGTCAATACAAGTTGGCAATCCAACCTCCATCTCGCCTACCCCCTACAGTGCAATTATTTGGGCCGCATTGTCTGAGCAATTGTCAAAGATTTTCTATGCTGCGATCCACAACTTGTTGAGGGCTGATTGTTTCAGCCAATCAATAAACTGAGTGCGATCTGGTGCTGGCATATCTTGCAGCACCTCGCTCACTCCCTCAGCGAAGCCCGTATCGCCAAAATATGATTTGCCCAAACGGTATAGTTCTTGCAATAAAGTCTTGAGATGCTGCTCTTGCCAAGGGGGAACCTTGTGATTTTGCAAGGGACTAACGGTTAGCCAATTTTTGATCGCATCCGGGGAGTCTGCCTGGGGGAAGTTTCCCTGCTGAAATACCTTGGCGATATCTTTCTGAAACGATGCGGCTTGCCTTGCGCCTAAGAGGTCTTCTACATCGAAGTAAACAGCTTGGAGGAGCAGCAGACAACCCTGTGCGAACAGCGGTGGTTTGGCGGATTCTGTACCTGCCGGTTCTTCACCCGCAAGCTGATCTAAACGGACTTTTCCCCAGACGCTATATCTATCCGGCTCTTCTAGCAGAACGCACGCTTTGCCTCGGTTGTCGGTTAAGTCCCGCCACAAGGCTCTGGCGTCTTCTGCTTGCTTGCCGTTGAAGGCGCTGATCAGGCGAAAAGTCTGCCCCTGATAATTGAGAATGGGAATTTGTTGATCCCGTTTTGGGTGTTGATAATTGGTTATTTCAACATCCTGCCGTTTCAGAATAAACATGACACTGCGATTTGACTCCTGTCATGGCCGAGGTGCTGTGCTTTTAACACTCCCTTCGCCGAACCGGCGAGGGGATTTTTGATTCAACAAGTCTACTTAAATTAGCAATCCTTGCTCCCGATCGCCCGCAAGATGGTTCTCTCCTTCAGCGTTGCGATACTTTTTTTGCTAACAAATGCTAACAAATATCTAAGCTGAGATTGTTTCTCAACTCTGGCATATAAACTAATGCACGAAGGAGAATCCCCCGCGCACAACTTACGAGTGCTGTACTTGCCACGCTTGATTTTCGAGCTCGTGCCGATCGGGCGATTGACTGTTTTGCTTTGATGCCGTAGAGGAAGCTTATATACAGGCTCCGTACCATCAGGGATTTTCACCTGAGTCTTTCAATCCTAGTTCTACCACATTTTTCTCAAATATCAAGTCGAGCAGAATGTTGGCGAACCTAACTCAATATCTGCAAATTAGTCAAATCAGGCTCAACTCGTGCCTAAAATCAGAGGACGATTTCTGGCTTTTCGGTGATGGGTCAGCGTTTTAGGCTTTGCCACTACCGAATGTTAGCATAACCAAAAGACATCTCCGAAAAAGCACCTGTGACTGCTATACAAAACTTGGCTAAACTTATTTAAGCTTCACCATTCAACTAGAAATATTTTCGCTCTTGCCCCGAAAGCTAGCTTCTAGCAAGAAAGTCGGGTTTCAATTGCGGGCACGCGTAAAGACTAGGGTGGAGCAACGCCCTATTTTTCAAGTCTGTACAGCTTGTCTTTTTGAGGCTTTTGGCGATCGTTTAACCATTATTTTCAAGCAATTTAACGAATCGCGGTATCCGGTTCGACCTTTTTATAGGCTGCATGATTTTAAATCGACTGCGGTTTACTTTCTGTGAAAATTTTTGGGGCTGGTTTTCGGCACGATTCGCAGAACATTGCACAAAACCGAGCGCCTGTCAATATGCTCGGGGCTCGCAGCTATGAGAAAGTTTAGTAAAGTATTGGGGATTCGGTCAACCTCTTGTCCTGTCTGAGCGCCGACTTAATTTCTGCCCCTGCGTTCGATCGACAAAATATTTCGGTTTCAACTCGACCTCTAAATACCTTACCCTAATTCGCGTCCTACCCGGTTTTGATGGTAAATTGACAGTGGTGCTGTTTGCAGGTGAGTTTCTAGAGCTTTTGTGACATACAATCCTGGACGCAGGATCAGTTCGATCGCCTTGGTTTTCTACCCCCGAGCCTTCGCGCTCCACGCCGTATTTTCTCGGCTCGAATCGGTTTGTGGATAAGTCATCAGATATTTACTTGCTCGATCGCGCACTCCGCCGATACAATAATGTTGTCACCGATTTTTGAGTTGGGTGCGTAACTCAGTTGGATAGAGTAGCTGCCTTCTAAGCAGCGAGCCGCAGGTTCAAGTCCTGCCGTACCCGTTAGACGAACCTAATAGCATCAACGCTTTGAGCCGTTCTTTACCGAAAAGTAGAGAGCGGCTCAAACCTTATTTGTTGTGCAATTGTTGTGCAATTGTTGTGCAAGGTAAATGCACAACACTGCTTGTCTGGGTCAGGTAGTATCCAGCCATCCTGTCGGTAGACACGGGTCAACTCTCCGAGTCAAGTATTTCTAAGAATGTCTCCACGTCTGCCAAGTCTGCCTTCGACTTTTTACGCCGCCCCTTTAACTGGTTGAGCAGGTCGGCTGCTTCTGGAAAATCGGGAAAATTTTTACTGGCTGCATCGATTTTTGATTTTTGTTTCAGGTCGGCGAGTTCAGATCGCAGTTCGCCGATTTCAACTCTCAAGGCAGACTCTGCGGGGTTGAGTTTGAAATTGTACCCCCGCTCCAATTCCCGAATCTTGTCTCCTTGCTCGAGAATAGTTGCTTTTGCATCCGTTAGTTCAGCTCTGGCGTCGCTAAGCTCCTGCTGCCAGCGAACTTTCTCAAGCTCCATCGATCGCTCTTCACGATGCAGTTCTGCTGCAGACTCCTTGACCTGTTTCTTGAGTTGGGCAATTTCTGTAAGTTCAGCCTCTACCTCTTCCCGATCAGCGCGTTCTGTCGCAAGTTGCGATCGTACTTCTCGCACCTCTTGCTCAAAATTGGTTTTGATTCGGTCGCTAGATTGCAGAAGCGCGACATAGTCGGCACGAGCTTGGTCGCGTTCTGCTTTTGTCAAATTACAGTTGTTTTTGAGAGTAAGCTGCTACGCAGCTATATTGTATAATATAAAGATTATAAAAGTCCGCAACCGCAAAAATTATGCCACCCAAAAACTATCTGTCTCCAGAACAGAAAGAAAGATTAATTAGACTTTTAAAAGAAGCAGAAGATGCTTATATCAGAGAGAAAATGCTAATTATATTGCTGATAAATGACGGAAAAAAATATCAAGAAATTAGTAAATTTCTCGATATTGCTTACACAACAGTTGCGTACAGTGCATGGCGACCCTGACAAACTAGATAGTTTTGCCGATGAAAGAAGCCAAGGAAACTTTCGTAAAGTTACCCCAGAATATGAAAAACTATTGCTAAAAACAATAGATAAAACTCCCGAAAAATCTGGATATGAATTTGGACGATGGACAGCAGCTAGATTGGCAACATATTTAGAACAAGTTACAGGAATTAAACTAAGTGGTTCACAAATATCAAGGATTTTGCATAAAAATACGTTTACATCTGGGCAAAATATAGCTTGGAGGACAAACAAAATCCGGTGCTTATAAAAGCATTTAAACAAAAGTTATCAGAATATTTAAGAATAACGAAAGAAAGCCCAGAGCGTTTACAGGTATGGTTATGGGATGAAAGTGGATTTAGTTTACGAGTAATCAGAAGAAAAAATTGGGTGAAGAAAGGTAGTCGCAAAAAGATAACATATCAGAGGAGAAGAGGTCGAGTAAATCTGATGGGAAGGTTGAGATATCATGACAAGAAGAGGTTGAATTTGGTGATTAAGAAAGGAGATACTAATACCTTTTGTGAACAAATAAAAGCGTTAAATGATTTGATAATTCAAGAATGGATAGACCAAGGTAATCAAGCCTCATATTTTGTAAGTGCCGACTTAAAAATCGTAATTATTCTTGACAATGCAAGCTTTCATAAAAAGCCAGACATTTTGATGAAAATATCAGCATAAATGCCTCACATTATTTTAGAATTTTTACCCCCTTACAGCCCCGATTACAATTTAATTGAATTAGTGTGGCATTCAGCAAAAGAATATAGCAATCCTAAATCATTTATGAGAATTTACCATAACTATGAAGTTTGGGGAAATCAAATATCTGATAATGAGTAACTAACTTAAATATATATTTGACGGCAGCAAATGTCTGACACATATGATAGCACTCTCTAATCCATTTTTTAGCTTGTAACCAAATATCCTCAATTGGATTCTGAGTCGGATCGTTGGGTGCAAATATCAAACAAGTGACTTTCCAATCATATTCTTCTTGCACGATTATTCACCAATCATAAAAAGTCTTTAACCTCTGCTGAAGAATGATATTTAGCACCATCCCAAATTAATGCTATCCGTTTGTCGTTATATTGGCTCATCAGATACTTTAAATATTGAATAGTATGTTCTCCATTTCCCT
>JAUBOH010000009.1:35973-40912 GCA_036700145.1 Microcoleus occultus BM001215366 | reverse complement strand
GCGATCGCACTTGGCGACTGAAATTATGCGGACTGAAGTCCTCACTACGAACCTATAGAAAGGGCGATGGCCCCTCCACTGAGAGGTAAAAATGTTAATAATGTTGTAGCTGATAGTTTTAGAAGGAAGTTTTTGATAAAATATCAAAATTAAAACTGTTTCACCCGCTCAATTTTACCTGCAGAAATTAAAATAATCAAATCTATGTCTAGATTAAATGTACGGTCAAAAAATCAAGTTATTGGCTTTCTCCTTGGTTTATTAATCTTTGTCATTTTCATTCCCGGATGTTGGGCTTTCACAACTAAAAATTCTCCAACAACTCCGACAGCAAATCCCAAAGTACCTGTCGTGACAGAAGTAAAAAACACCTCAAATGCTCGCTCTTCTTTAGGAGTTGGGCTTAGCGGTATTGCTGACTACTCAACACAATTACCCTTTTTAGATGCTTTCAAATCTTCTAGACAATGGATAACTCAATGCGCTAGCGGACAACCAAACTGTAAGGGTGAATGGGATACAGAGGAGTATAATCTTTTAAATTTTGATGAAAACGGGTGGGTGAAATCTCTCCCATCTCCCGCAGATGCTCCTAAATATACGAGGGTAAGTACCCTATTACTTAGGGAAATCCCCAATCGCTATCCTTCAGGGCAATATATTGTTACTTATGAGGGTGAAGGTGCGATCGAATATAACTATGATGCCAAAAAAGATGAGGCTGCGTCGAAGCCCGGAAGGGATATCATCAATGTGGATGCCACACAAGGCGGAGGCATAATGATTACAATTACTGCTACCGATCCGAAGAAAACAGGGAACTATATCCGCAATATTAAAGTTGTTCGCTCCCAAGATGAACAGCTTTATCAAAGCGGTGAAATATTTAATCCGCTGTTTATAGAAAAAATTAAAAGATTTAGAGTTTTGCGTTTTATGGACTGGATGGGGACAAACGGTTCTGAACAAAAAGAATGGTCAAACCGACCTAAACCAGAGAGTGTATCCTATGCTGACAGAGGAAATGTTCCCATAGAAATTATGGTGAATTTAGCTAATAAAGTCCAAGCAGAACCCTGGTTTAATATGCCGCATCAGGCTGCGGATGAATATATGACTAACTTTGCTAAAATGGTAAAAGATAGTTTAGATCCAAAGCTGAAAGTTTATGTAGAGTATTCTAATGAGGTTTGGAATTGGTCATTTCCACAATCGCATTATGCTTTGAAACAAGGTAAAGCTAAGTGGGGAGATAAAGGCGATGCTTTTATGCAATGGCACGGAATGCGTACTGCTCAAATGTGCGATATCTGGAAAGGCGTTTTTGGGGATCAAAAGAATCGAGTTGTCTGCGTGTTGGGGACTCAAAGAGCATGGAGAGAGTTAGAAAGTTATGCTTTAGAGTGTTCCTATTGGGTAGCTGAGGGCAATAAACCTTGTTATCAACACGGCCTGGATGCCTTAGCTATAGCTGGATATTTCAGCGGAAATTTGGGCGGAAAAGAAAGTGTCAGCACAGTAGAGTCTTGGTTGAATGACGCAGATGGTGGCTTTGGCAAAGCTTTTAAGCAATTAAAAGAGGGCGGGTTGCTGCCGGGGTTCAAAGATAGTTTGCCCGATGTTGATAATGACTTTAGGTATTTCTTAGATGTGGCTCAAAAGAAAAATCTAAAGTTATTTGCTTACGAGGGCGGTCAACATATTGTAGGTATTGAAGGAGTTGAAAATAACGAAAAACTGACTCAGTTTTTTATGGAATTAAATAGGCGTCCCGAAATGTACGAGCTCTACACGCAGTTGCTGAATATTTGGAAACAAGCTGGAGGCAGTCTTTTCATGCACTTTGTGGATGTAAGCGGATTTAGTAAGTGGGGAAGTTGGGGGGCTTTGGAATATGTGGAGCAAAAGGATTCGTCTAAGTATAATGCTTTGATGGATTTTATCGATCGGAATCCTTGCTGGTGGGATGGCTGTGCTGTTGAGGGAGGATGAGGAATTTGGTGCAATCAAGAATCCTTCGATCGCACTTCCTCAAAATCTTCCGAATCCCCCGCCAAACCAGAACCCTCGCTATTCCTCAACCTCGGCGATTCCCCATTACTCGCACCCGCACCGTAACCCGCCGAATACCTGTCCTCCAAACCCGAATCCCTCAGCGAAATCGCACTTCTTTGACTCGGCGACAATCGATCTGTCGATCGGCGATTTGTCCCAGAAATAGGTGGCTTCCGAGTTAAAGTTTTCCAAGCAGCCTTAACCCCAGTCACCAGGCTGCGAGTTGTTACCTGCACGTTTTGCGCCTGCTTTTTCGCGCTACCAATACTTCGATCGACCTGTTTGACAACCTCCCCCGCACTTTGCACCCCATCGCTAACATCATCCGTCAACTCGCTAATTTCGTGCCCCGTCAACCGAATCGCCTCCAAAGTGGGCGGAAATTCGCGAGAAAGCGTGTCAGCGAGCTTTTCCACGCTGCGCGCCGCCCGCGCCAAAGCTTGCACCGCAGGTATCAAAGTCACTAACACAGCAGTCAGGCTAACTGCTACTAGCAAAATCGAAAATCCTAGCCAAAATATGGGATCGCTCACTTGAATCTCGGATTTGGGGTTTGGGAATTCATCTAATTTTACAGTCAATTTTGGTGAAATTCTTGTGGGATGGGCAGGAGAGCCCGTCCCTCACAGGATTGTGGGATGCGTGACCGAAGAGCGTCAGTTAGCTCCGGGGAGGGCGCAACGGGGGACTGACTTGGGCTTCAGTTTCCGACAGTGTTTGGCGTTCCCGCTGAGTCGCTTCCAAACCGGCCGCGATCGCCTCTTTGAGTCTAATCAAAGTTTCGTCCCAATTTCGCATGGCAGTTTCAGAAAGTCGATCGGCCTGCAACTGTACGCTAGTCGATAAATCTTCCGCCAACGCAGGCATTGCATCGGCCGATTTTTTCAATATCTGTCGCGTCTCCTTGCCCGTTCGCGGTGCCATCAGCAACCCAGTCACGGCCCCGATCGCAGAACCCACCAGCAAGCCACCAATAAATAATCCTGAACGTTTAGTTGACATTTTTATAAGTTCTGTTCCTACACCAATTTTAGGAGCGTTTGCCCGATCGCAGCCGTTTGCAAAGGTAGAAATATGCTTGAAAATCCTAGGGAGTCAGCACGGGCGGCAGTTTTAGAATAGCTTACCTCAAAGGACGCGCGTGCGAAGCTATCCCGAGCGTGAATCGCGCCTGCGCCAAAGCATCCGTCCCAAACCCAGCAATCCCAAAAGTTGCCCAAGCTGTTGCAGTTGCAATTCCAGTTGTTGATAGCGCCGTCGCAGTTGGCGGGCACCTTGCTGCCTTTTACCAAGAAAATCCGGCGATTTGCCCAGGACATTGCTGCTGCGACGTTCCATTGCTGCGATCCGAATTTCAAAACGTGCGATCGTCCGTCTAATTTTCCACACTCTCGCAGCGATATAAAAACAGACCACAGATATTAGTAGATTGATAATTACAACAGCAGTCAGCATTTTTTACTTTTATTCAACTACTAACATATTCAGCTTTTTTTGCCTGTTGTGTAGGGACACAACATTGTTGTGTCCTTGTCCATTGTGTAGGGACACAACATTGTTGTGTCCCGATCTATGTGTCCCTATCTATAACGCCGGTAAAGTTTTAAGCCTCAGACATAGCAGGCAAACAAACCTTAGTACCGCCCAAACCGCAATAACCGTTAGGGTTTTTAGCAAGATACTGCTGGTGATAGCTTTCTGCGTAATAAAACTCAGGAGCATCAATAATTTCAGTAGTAATCTTGCCGTAGCCAGCAGGCGTCAGAGCCTGCTGGTAAGCATCGCGCGAAGCTTCAGCTAGCTGCATTTGGCTGGCTGAATACGTGTAAATGCCCGATCGGTACTGAGTGCCAGAATCATTGCCCTGACGCATTCCTTGAGTAGGATTGTGACTTTCCCAAAAAACTTTTAGGAGCGTTTCGTAACTAATTACTTTCGGATCGAACACAACCAGAACTACTTCATTGTGTCCCGTCATCCCGCTGCAAACTTCGTTGTAATTAGGGTTGGGAGTGCTCCCCGCCGCGTAGCCAGCAGCAGTCGAAAAAACTCCATTTTGCTGCCAAAATTTGCGTTCCGCACCCCAAAAACAGCCCAGGCCAAACATGGCAATCTCCATACCATTTGGAAAGGGAGCTTTGAGGGGATTTCCGTTAACAAAGTGAGTTGCCGGTACCGACATCGACTCTGCCCGTCCTGGCAATGCCTCTTGGGAAGAGGGCAGGCTCGACTTTTTGCCAAATCCAAATAGCACCATAAGTTTGTGAGGGGATCTCTGATAAACGTCTTTACCTTACTTAATAATATCAGATATACACTGAAAATAGTGGGCCTCTTGACGCTGTGCGGCAAAGGGAACAAGACAAAATTATTTTTCGGAGGGGTTTTGGTGATACGGCTCACTGGCCATGCGGTTTTTAATCACATGAGGCCGTGCTATATGTCACCAAAAAATGCCTAAAATATCACCTATTGTTGAGGTACAAATCACGGGGATCGCAGGCAAAATATCCGATTATTAAAGGTGTGGTGTTGTAGCAGTTATTCAAGAGCATTTATAGGGAGTGTTAAAAAATGACGGTTAAATCTTGCAGCAAACCTTTAAAATCTAATCCGTTTATGACTTGCCGCGATCCGATTACAGGTAAGTGGATTGTGATGTATCAGGATTTGTCGAAATTAGCAGAACAACCACAGCTAGCAGTAGCTTGATATTTTTTGTTGCCTTTATCTTGAAATCAAGAATTTTTGGCAACTTGTTGGGTGGCTCAGGTTAGAGGTTTTCGAGGATTCAGCAAATCAAATTATATCAGTTAATTATCCTTAGTATTTTTTTTGTAGTGAGGCATTTAGTTCTCTTGAAATTATGCGGACTGAAGTCCTC
>JAUBOH010000009.1:27904-35873 GCA_036700145.1 Microcoleus occultus BM001215366 | reverse complement strand
GAGGCATTTAGTTCTCTTGAAATTATGCGGACTGAAGTCCTCACTACAAACCTATTTGAGTGTTTTTATTTGAGGGTTGACGTACCCTAATTTTCAGCATTGCTCATCTCTTTTTGTAGTTCCAAGTACCGATAAAGATATTCCGAAATTATTCCGTGCAAAAACAAGTCTCGTGCTGCATTAAATGGACTGTTGGGCGCTAGCGGGTGGCGGTTGACTATTACATGATTCCAGTCGCAATTTCCGGTAATCTCGCTGACGTACAGCCCGAAGTTTTCATCTAACTGAAGCGACATCACTGCTCGCGCAAATTCGTCGCTAGTCAAACACAGAGAATAAAACACTTTGAACAATTCGATCGCAGATTCCAAATCCAAAATCCTCAACCACCAGCGCTTGTCAAAATCCATTTCAACTTCTACAGGTTGAATGCTATCATAATTAATTCCCCGTTTTTTGACAGCCTGCAACCAGTTAGGATTTGTCAGCATTGCTTGGTTGTAATCCCAGACAAAGTTATAGAGAATTAAGTCATGTTCGAGAAACGCATTGTCAGCTAAATCGCTCACAGTGCGCGGATAAAGCTTTGACTTTTCTATCTGGGTGTCGGGGCCGTTGTCAATCAAGAAGTTGATAATGTTGGAGCCGATGCAAATGTGCCGCACAATTAAATAACAAGCTTCTGGCGAGACAAAGTTATTTAGGAAAAATGCAGCCGATTTGTGCATTAAAGTGTAAGCGCGAAATTGAAAGGGCAACAGGCGCTTTGTTGTCATAATTACCGCCAGCAACAAGTTAGCAATTACTTTGATCGGGATCAGCAAATAACTGCGAGTCCAGTTTTGCAAATCCCGCATCATGTATGCTTTTGCAACTAAATCGACGGGAATCGATCGATCGCAAAACAGCACATCCCAAACATTCGGATCTCGGCGGTTGTAGGGTTTGGTAGTGTAAGGAATTTTTCGCTCATCTGGGAGATTTTCGGTATCTTGTTTTTGCAGGCTTTGCATTAGCGAATTTCCTCCAATTGCAGCAAATATAAACGAGCGGTGACGCGAGCAGTTTTGACAATGCGGCGAGCAATATCATCTGTCATCCATTCTGCATTAATCAAATTTTCCAGTTTGGCTAAATGCGACTCGTCATTAGCTCCGTGATAAGCTAAAAACGATACTTGTTCGGATTGCAAACCGAGAGTTTCTTGAATTTGTTTAGCCCACTTTCCGGCCAAGCGATTTCCCAATCCTTCGATAATAAACATACTGCCAATTAAATCGACTGGATTTTCCCGCGATGCTTGGTGGAAGATAAAAGCTGACAGTGCTTCGCTACCAATATTCTTATCATATTCCACAATTTTTGACAACTCGCCGCCCACAGAAACATAATTCCGTTCTAGCATTTGATAGTCGCGGTGTTCGTCTTGAGCGTGACCGATAAAAGTCGATCGCAGGCGAAAGTCACTCATGTTAGAAGCAGCGCGAGCAATCCAGCGAGCTCCCTCTACAACTTGCGGCCGGAGATTGCACAGCAAAGCTTGATAGTCTTCTATTGTAAACTCTCCTCGGTGCAATTTGCGGACGATGGGCACAGAACGAATTTCGCGATCGAACTTCAGCCAAATCCATGCTAACTCCCGCAGCAAATAAGCTTGCGGAGAGTTGGGGTGTTCCGGTTTAACGCTTTCGAGAGGCGAAGCTTCGGGAATTTCAAGGGAGTTATAACTTTGAGAAATCATCGGTTTATTGGTATTTTCCACAGCAGTTAACATCATGTACGCCGTTGTAAATCGCCCGCTTTCTGGCACGAAACAAAAGATTTTTTGTCCTGGCTGCAACTTGTTAGAATTGAACAATTCCTCTAACATTAAATAAATCGCAGCGCAGCCTGTATTTCCCCGCGAGTACAAGTTAGTAAACCATTTTTCTTCGGGAATCATGCAGCCTGCTTGTTCCAGAAGTTCTACAATTTGTCCCCGGAAAAAGTGAGAGGAATAGTGGCACAGCAGCCAGTCGATTTCCTGCGGACAAACTCTCCCTGCTTTAATCAACCGCAGCCAACCTTCAACGCCTAATTTCATTACATTGTCTAGCAAGCGAATATTTTGCCGCAAGTCAAAAGCTCCCGCTGTGGCTGCATCGAGGTAGGAGGAATAATCCAACCAGCTTTTATTTGATGTTTCGTTTGCTAATCCTGAATACATACAAACTGGATAGGCATTGGCGTGGGAAATTAGCTCAATCCATTCTATCTTTAAACTAATTCCTGTCGTGTTGGGATGGTTTTGGAGCAAAAATGCTCCAGCGCCGTCTGATAGCATCCAGCGCAAAAATTCTGTATCGAAAGGCAGGGGTTTTCTGGCTTTCACTGAAGTCTCTGCTTCAAATTTGGTGCTTTTGAACAGGCGCGAGGGAAATTCGGAAGCGACGGCAATTGCTGTTTGTTTTTTGCCTAATTCTAGTTGAGATGTGGCGTAATTTAAGGCAGAAACTCCGGCACAGCAAACTCCTTGAGTTGAAACTATTTCTAGGGGAGATAGTTCGGAAAGTTCGCCGTGTACTGTGCTGGCAAATCCTGGTACTAATAAGTCTGGTAAAGTTGTGGCGCAGGCTAGTAAGTCGATCGCCCCTGGTTCGAGATTTGCCTGAGAAATCACGTCGCGGACGGCAAACGCTGCCATTTGGCTGTTAGAATAGAGTGTTTGCTGCTGTTTGTCGATCGCGTAATAGCGCTGTTGAATGCCGTTGCTGTTGAGAATTCGCTGTCTGACTCTCGAAGGGCGATCGGCAATTTTGCCGAGATACTCTTCCATCTGATCATTATTAATTGGTTCTCCCGGCAAAAATTTTCCAATCCGATTGATATAAGCGCTGTACATGGCGTAAACCTCTAAAAATCTGATAATAAATGGTATAAAATTGATTGTGCTTTGTGAAGCTGTGAACTTGCAAGGATAAACCAGCTATCTGGTAGAGTCACCGGAAATCAGGCAAGTTGAACAACAGCGAGTACAAGTAACGTGAAGCGGGGTGAAGTTTTTTGTAAAATTGAGCCAATATGTAACTAAAGTTCCTTCGCAGCTTCCCGACTGAAATGGATATTGAAAAATTAGATGATTGGTATTCTCAATCTCAACGCCGCACGGCTGTTTCGCTGTTGATGAAACGAGTGGGCGTAACTCGCACTAGGGCTGAATGCTTTGTCAGGCTTTGGGTTTACTTATCAGTGAAACAGCTTCAGGAAAGCCAGCCCCGCCTCAAACCGCCGCTGGCGAAACTGGAATTGCCAGCAACAGAAGTTCAGTGTACCCACCGGGAAGCCGCTGAACTATTTTACTGCGATTCCGATCGGGGGAGCGATCGGGCCGCGGGAATGATGTTAGATAAATTAGCAGCACTCGGATTGATCGCAAAACACTTTGACGGTAACGCTACAGCCATTCAAATTCAACCTGTTTCAGAAATTTTAAAGGTCGCCGAACCTCAACAGCCTGTACAACTCCAATTAGATAATTTTAACCCTCGGTGCGACGCGATTCTGGTTGCAAATTTATTAGCCACCAATTACAACTGGATGAACCGCAACACTAACACAGTTCCCCAAAAAATTGCTAAAATCCTCCGGCTTTTGGCCAGTCAATATTCAAAGGGAATGCGAGTTTTGCGCCGCTGCGACAATCTCAATCCTGTCGGGTTTTACTTACTTTATCCCACCGCTACCGAATCGGAAGTAAATTTTTTTAACGCGCCTAGCAAAAGCTTGCATTTAAGTTCTATTTCCGATTTAGATCCTTTCAATATGGCGATACCAGGAGATCCAAATTGCCAGTCAGTATTTATCCGCAGTTGGATGATCGATCCGCAGTATTTGTCAGAATACCGCATTGCTTTTGTCGAAGATTCACAAATAGTTTTAGCTCAAATGCAAGCAGATTTTCCCAATCTTTGCGACTTGTACACGCTGATGATTCACCCCATGCACGAAAAACAGTTGCTGGCTTTGGGATTTCACAAGACTAGCTGCGATAGCCAGTTATCTGTTTATTGGATGTATCTAGCATTGGATCGATTTTTGGCATTAAATATCAAAGAAGCGTTGCTAAAACTGTAATACTAATTCTCAAAACTCATGCAACAGTAGCTGTAGGGTGCGTCGCCCTAGAAAATTCCCAATAAAAATCGACAATCTAATAGCGACGCACCGGTGCGGACAATCTGTAGGGTGCGTCGCTACCCTTAAATATTAAATAATATCCACAATCTAATAGCGACGAACCTTACACAATAGTTCAGCAAACAAACCCACACTCATGATTGTTGCAAGACTTTGGAGAATTGATATAATATCAAATCTCATTTCGTAGTAAGGACTTGAGTCCTAATTAACGGGTTCGTAGTAAGGACTTTAGTCCCGATCTTTTCGAGGATGAGGACTGAAGTCCTCACTACAAACCAGTTTATAAAACTTCGCGTCCTAAATAGGGTTGCAGCACTTCCGGCACTTTTATAGTGCCGTCTGGCTGCTGATAATTCTCCAAAATTGCCGCCATTGTGCGGCCCACAGCTAAACCGGAACCGTTCAGCGCGTGCACGAATTGAGTGCCTTTTTTACCCGCTTCTTTAAAGCGAATATTTGCCCGCCGCGCTTGAAAATCGACGACGTTGGAACAACTGGAAATCTCGCGGTATTTGCCAGCAGATGGCAGCCACACCTCTAAATCGTAGGTTTTTGCTGCGGCGAAACCTAAATCGCCGGTACACAGTTCGATCGCCCGATAAGGCAATTTCAGCGCCTGCAAAACTCCCTCGGCATCTTGCACAAGCTTTTCGTGTTCGGCTTCGGAGGTACTCGGATGCACGAGTTTTACCAATTCTACCTTATTAAATTGGTGCAACCGAATTAATCCCCTCGTATCTTTGCCGTAACTGCCCGCTTCTCGCCGAAAACAAGGAGTATAAGAACAGTGATAAATTGGCAACTGTTCGGCTGTCAAGATTTCACCTCGATAAAGATTGACAACCGGAACTTCGGAAGTAGGAATTAACCACAAATCGTCTTGGTCGCACTTGAAACTTTCTTCGGCAAATTTCGGCAGTTGACCTGTGGCTGTGAGGGACTCAGTGTTAACTAAAAAAGGAGGAATTACTTCTACATAACCGGCTTTTGTGTGGCGGTCGAGCATGAATTGAATAATCGCTCTTTCCAGCGCTGCACCAGCGCCAATTAAGCTGACAAATCGGGGGGCGGCGATTTTTACAGCGCGTTCAAAGTTGAGAATTCCTAATTTTTCGCCGATTTCCCAGTGCGGCAAAATCCCCGTATTTTGGGGTATGTATTCGTCTCCCCAGCGCCGGATTTCTATGTTTTCATCTTCATTTTTGCCGATCGGCGTTGACTTGTCGGGCAAGTTCGGCAGCGGCAATAATAGAGCTTCTATTTGAGCTTTTAGGTCTTTTTCCTCTGCTTGTAATTCGTTCGATTCGGTGCCGACTGCGTTGCCTTCTGCTTGCAAAGTTTGAATTTCGGGAGATTCGAGGAGTAAACCCGATTTTCTTTTTTGGCCGATGAGTTTGGCAATTTC
Organism: Microcoleus occultus BM001215366; assembly: GCA_036700145.1. Taxonomy (GTDB): domain Bacteria; phylum Cyanobacteriota; class Cyanobacteriia; order Cyanobacteriales; family Microcoleaceae; genus Microcoleus. The sequence continues at coordinate 30,289 of JAUBOH010000009.1, read as the reverse complement.
GTTGCTGCGGGCTTGCAGTTGCGATCGCTTGCCTTCCAATTCCCGCTGCTGTTTGTCTAATTGTACGATCGGCTCGATTTCATGGTTGCCTCCGCGAGTGTTGAGGCTTTCTTGTACGGCTTGCGGGTTTTCTCGGATTAATTTGAGGTCTAGCACAGATTTATTCTAAATTTTAAATTTTATAGGACTTGCGCTCAGAAACCCGGTTTCTTGGAAAATCTTGGCTTTGGGAAGCATAAATCTATGAATTAACAGGGTTTCTGAGGATTCCTGCGTCTGTCCTATCTTAGGTTAACAGGGACAATACGCTCAGACATACAAGTTTTCTCAATGTTTTATGACCTAAACCATAATTTATTCTCATTGAAAAAACTGCATTGGTGTCACCCATGATGGGTGACACCCCACAATTGATGCTATAGTAAGCACATTAGTAGATGCACCCTGATAATTTTCTACCCCAGCCAGCAATGGCTGGGTTTTTTGTTTTAGGGCTGACTTGAAAGCCGGGGAGGTGGGGCGCGGCGATGGTGGCGCGTATCCGAAAGTTGGTCGATCGCCCGCACACGACTCCAACAACACGCTATATATATGATTGGGTGCGTGGAGAATTCCCAGCATCATCGAAATCTGGCGGGAGTTCTAATTGGATCGAAAGATGCGATCGGCAAATCACCTATTCTGTTTCCTAGAAATATTTTCCAGCGAAGGCGGCATTCAATCCTACGTTCAAGACATCCTGAAAGCTTATGTGTCACTAACCACAGGGAACAACTTTCCGCCACCAGCAGAAGTTTTGCTATTGCGAGATTCTCCAGATTGTCAAAATCCCTTCCAGTCAAAAAAACTGAAATTTTATTACCTAAAAACCGAGAAGCCAAAGTTTGACCGTCTTAAGTTTGCTACAGTATTACTAACTCGCTTGCTGCAAAAACGACCGAAACGGGTTTTTTGCGGTCACATCAAACTCGCACCGCTAATTAAAACGTTATGTCAGCCGCTGGGAATTCCCTACACGATTTTAACTTACGGCAAAGAAGTTTGGGAAACACTTCCGCCCAGATATCAAACAGCAATGAGACAAGCTGAGAGTATTTCGACTATTAGCAGGTACACGCGCGATCGCACTTGCGACATTAACCACTTAAATCCCAAAAAATTCCAAATAGTGCCTTGTACTGTAAATGAAAATATATTTGCGCCTGGCCCCAAACCAGCGCATTTATTAGAAAAGTACAATTTGGTTGGTGCTAAGATATTGATGACTGTCGCCAGATTGCGATCGACCGATATTTACAAAGGCGTCGATGTCACAATTCAAGCTTTGCCGCAAATCGCAAAAACCTTTCCCAATGTGAAATACTTAGTTATTGGCAGAGGAGACGATCGACCTAGATTAGCCAAACTCGCTGATGATTTGGGAGTTGCCGAAAGAGTCATATTTGCGGGTTTTGTACCGACAGAAAATTTAGCCGAACATTACCAACTTGCTGATGCTTATGTAATGCCCTCCCAGGAAGGCTTTGGTATAGTTTATTTGGAAGCGCTGGCTTGCGGAATACCCGTGCTCGCGGGGGACGCGGACGGGTCGGCAGATCCGCTGCAAGATGGTAAACTGGGGTGGCGAGTTCCTCACCGAGACTCGGCAGCAGTAGCGGTTGCTTGTGTGGAAATGCTGCGAGGGGAGGATCGAAGGTGCGATCGCCACTGGTTGAGGGAACAAACCGTCGCCAGATTTAGTTTTGAATCCCTTTGTCAATCCTTACAAGGAATTTTTCAACCCTCTGACTAAGATTAACTTATAACGTAGAGAGCGGTTTCTGCGTGTACAATAGGAAGATTAACTCGATCGACCGCCTAAATTTCTGAGTAGGATAGAGTTACGCCTACCTGCAAAGACAACCAAGGAGAACACCGTGAACCAAGGCACCCCCAAAATCTCTTTAAAACTACCGCGTATTAGCAATTGGCTAATACTGCTGGGTATCGCGTGTTTGTTGGTGTCAATTGGTTTGGGTTGGGTAGTTAAATCATTTTTGATTGTAGTAGGTTTTTTGCTACTGACGCCTGTGGTGGGATTTTTCGCGCTTCAGTGGTGGCTAAAACGCAATTTAATTGAGGACAAATGTCCAGTTTGTCAATACGAATTTACAGCTTTAAATCAAACTCAGTTTCAGTGTGCCAACTGCGGCGAACCTCTGAAAATAGAGCAAGGTCATTTTTACCGCTTGACGCCTCCCGGTACGATCGACGTTACCGCAGTTGAAGTATCATCGGTTCAACAGTTGGAAGATTAATTATTAGTCATCAGTGAACCGTTATAGGTTTGTAGTGAGGACTTCAGTCCGCATCAAATCTGGAGGACTAAAGTCCTCACTACCAACC
>JAUBOH010000009.1:7354-27804 GCA_036700145.1 Microcoleus occultus BM001215366 | reverse complement strand
AGTGAGGACTTCAGTCCGCATCAAATCTTGAGGACTAAAGTCCTCACTACAAACCAAGTTGATTGGGGTAATTTGAGACAATGTTACTTTTCCAGACGGACTGCATACCACTGCAAAAACTTTCCAGGCCCGACATCTAATTCACAATAAGTATCAATTAAATACTTAGCTTGTTCTTCCATAGAAGAGAATTTTAGCACGTCAGCCGGCAAATCTTCCTGTCCTTGGGCTAAGACTGCTTGCAGCTTTTCTAAGAGTTCCGCCACAGTCAAAAACTGCTCCGGCTGGTTTGTTTCTAACACTACAAATGTGTCTTCGTCATACAGTGACATAGTTTCAAAGGTTGAGGTTAATTATTTCTAAAGTTTCGTGCAGTTAAGCGATCGAAAGTATAAACTCTTAATTACAATTTTCCAGCCCCAGCTCGATCGTGTTACAATAGAACAACATCAGAATTCCTACCGGATTACCGTTATTAACTTAGTTATTAACCGAGTTGTCAACAGATCCGACACAGCATTTCTGAGTAAATTTGTCAAGTGCAAATTTGTCAAGTGTCAAATTGTCAAGACATATTCGATCGACCTTTATCTAATTATAACTGGCACTACACATTCCCATGATTACATCTTCCACTTCAACGCCTGTTGCGCGCAAGCCCTCTAAATCAGAAGGTCTCAAAGAACGCAGCAACTATTTGCGAGAACCCGTTGCGACTGAACTGTTACAAGAAACAACCCACTTCACCGAAGAAGGGATTCAGATTCTCAAATTTCACGGCTCGTACCAGCAAGACAACCGCGACAATCGAGCTAAAGGACAAGAAAAAGACTATCAGTTCATGCTTCGTACCCGCAATCCCGGCGGGTTCGTTCCGCCGCAGCTATACTTGGCCTTAGACAAGCTATCCGAAGAATACGGCAACCACACCCTCCGCGTCACAACGCGCCAAGGTTTCCAAATTCACGGCGTGTTGAAAAAAAATCTTAAAGCAGTGTTTTCCTCAATTATTAAAAATATGGGGTCAACCTTGGGTGCTTGCGGCGACTTGAACCGCAACGTCATGGCACCGCCAGCACCGTACAAAAATCGCCCAGAATACCAGTATGCGCTGCAATACGCCGATCGTGTCGCCGATTTGCTGACACCGCAAACGGGGGCTTATTACGAAATTTGGCTGGATGGGGAAAAGGCTGTTAGCGCTGAGGAAGACCCCGCTGTGAAGGCGGCGAGACAGCAAAACGGCAACGGCACAATCTTTAGCGACGACAAAGAAGAACCGATTTACGGCCAGCATTATATGCCGCGGAAGTTCAAGTGTTCCGTTACCGTACCGGGAGACAATTCAATTGACTTGTACTCTCAGGATTTGAGTTTGGTGGTAATTACCAATGAAGCTGGGGAGTTGCAAGGTTTTGACGTGTTTGCTGGTGGTGGTTTGGGCCGCACTCACAATAAAGAAGAGACTTTTGCGCGGGTGGCTGATGAGATTTGCTATGTTGCCAAGGATGATGTTTACGATTTGGTCAAGGCAATTGTAGCAACTCAGAGAGATTTTGGCGATCGCACGGACAGAAGACACGCCCGGTTAAAATACCTGATTAACGACAAAGGCGTGCAGTGGTTTCAAGACAAAGTTGCCGAATATTTTGGCAAGCCACTAGCACCATTTAAACCGCTACCTGAATGGAAGTATTTTGATTTCTTGGGATGGCACGAACAAGGCGACGGCAAACTGTTCGTCGGGATTTCTGTAGAAAACGGCCGGATTAAAGATGAAGGTTCGTTCCAGCTAAAAACCGCTTTGCGGGAAATCGTGCAGAAACACAACCTGCCGATGTTGGTGACACCGCACCAAAACGTGCTGATTTACGAAATTTCGCCGGAAATCAAACAGGAAATTCAGGACATTCTCTCGCGCTGCGGCATTCAGGGTGAAACTGCGATCGATCCCTTAGTCCGCTATGCTATGGCTTGTCCGGCAATGCCGACTTGCGGGCTGGCGATTACCGAGTCAGAGCGCGTGATTCCCAGCATCTTAGAACGAATTCGGGCACTTTTGACCAAAGTTGGCTTGCAAGACGAGCATTTTGTGGTGCGGATGACGGGTTGCCCCAATGGGTGCGCCCGCCCTTATATGGCAGAATTGGGGTTTGTCGGGAGTTCGCCGGAATCTTACCAGATTTGGCTGGGCGGTTCTCCCAGTCAAACGCGACTGGCAAAACCAATTGAGGAAAAGCTGCACGTCAATGATTTTGAAGCTTTTCTGGAGCCGATTTTTGTTTATTTCAAGCAAAAACGGCAACTAAGCGAGAGTTTTGGCGATTTTTGCGATCGTGTCGGGTTAGAATCTATCCGTCAATTTGTAACCAACTACCAATCTGCTGACTCGATGACAACTGAGATTAATGAATTAGAAGTTACGTCTAGTAACGATGACGGAAACGAGACAGCGGCTGCTGGTGGCAAAGTCCGCCGCCGCATTAGCGTTCGCGATGAAATCTACAACGAGCTCAAAGAAGAAGCCGCCCGTCAAGGCAAGCCAATCACGCAGTTAGCTACAGAGGCGATTTCAACTTATTTGAAGAAGATTAAGGAGGAAGCATAAGCCGATTTTCAATTTTCAGTTTTCGATCGCATCAGATAGAGCTTAGGCAAAATTAATATAAAGGCAAAGCATTTGCAGAAAAAAACTGAGATTTGTAACATAAATCTTGTTGTCAATGCTTTGCCTTTATTATTTGTAAATCGCTTTCATATTGGTTTGTAGTAAGGACTTTAGTCCTTATTGATTAAAAGCCTTCATAGAGGACTAAAGTCCTCACTACAAACAAGTCAGTGTAGCTCATCTCTGACTCTGCGGTTAAGGAATGAGAATTAAATAACTTGCATTTTTTGTAGGTTGTGCCCGTGGAACGAACCCTACGCTTCGCTCCGCTTGGGCGTCACTCTTGATTGTTGGGTTTCATGCTTCAACCCAACCTACTAAAGTTATTTAATCCACGATCCTAAATAAAAAAATCTCATATAAAACGAGCCATCTAAAATTTAATGCCTCAATTACAAAGATTAGCAGTAAATCCCGATCGCATTTGCGACAAATCAATCAACCTAACCCCCGAACAACAGCATTATTTATACCGAGTATTGCGACTAAATCAGGGCGATAAATTTATTGCGATGGACGGGCGAGGACATTGGTGGTTGGCAGTCCTAGAAGCCCAAGAAACAGGGTTGTTTGCGTCAATAACAGAAGAAATTGCGGCTAACACGGAGCTTGCCGTCGAGGTGACTTTGATGGCGGCGTTGCCCAAGGGAAACGGGTTTGACGAGGTTGTCAGACAGGCGGCGGAGTTGGGTGCGGCAAGTATTGCGCCGGTGACGAGCGATCGCACTTTGCTCAAACCGAGCCCTCAAAAGGTCGATCGGTGGAGACGGATTGCATCTGAGGCGGCGGAACAGTCAGAACGTCAATTTGTCCCGCAGATTTTAGAGCCAATTTCGTTTGATTTGGCGGTGAAAGATTGCACTCAAAAATACCGATATATTTGCGTTGCTCGTGGGGACAATCGGCATTTGTGGGATTGTTTGAAGGGTTTAGAACCCCCCCAGCCCCCCAAGCTTCGGGGGGAGGAAGAATTAGAACCCCATTTTGTAGGGGCGGTGCCCCCGTGCCCGCCCACGGCTGGGGGAGAATTATCGATCGTCATAGCTATTGGGCCCGAGGGTGGGTGGACGAATGGTGAGGTGAAAAGGGCGATCGAATTTGGTTTTGAGCCTGTTTCTTTGGGTAGTAGAATTCTCAGGGCGGTGACTGCACCGATTGTGGCTTTATCGCTAATTGGCGCGGCTTTTGAGAAGTGCTGATATCATAGTCCTGGACGGACGGGTAATCAGAAACCGGGTTTTTTCCGGTTTCTGCGGGCTGTAACGCGTCTTGTGGCGCAAAAACCCGGTTTCTTGGGTTGTAATGCGTAAGTCCCGATCGCAAAATCACCAAAAATTTATAAAATAGGTTAAGGACAAATGAAAATAGAATTGAGGAAAGGTCGATCGCGCTTTTGGTTGATCGCACTTTTGGCAATTGGTACAACATCAGTTTTTGCACAATCTGAGCCCTCTGTCATGGCTCAACAGATTAATTGCGATCGACCTCAAGGGGATGTAGAAGTCAGAACCTGTATTCGGTTTAGATATGAAGCAGCAGACAAGCGGCTGAATGAAGTTTACCAACAACTGATTGGTAAGTTGAGCAAGGAAGAGAAAGCGCTACTGGCGGAAGCACAATTAGGGTGGATCAAACAGCGAGATAATACCTGCGAACTTGAAGTGTATAGAAATCGCGGCGGTACGGGTTATCGAGGTTTTTTGAACGAGTGTTTGGAGCGATCGACTAAACAGCGTACAGCGGAATTAGAGAAATATTTACAGAGATAAGGATATAAAGGAGAGGAATATCATGAAAATGCGATCGCCCATAATCATCACCATCATCACAGCAATCCTCGCAGTCAGCATACAATCTGTAACAACGGCCCAGCGGCCAAATCAAGACCAATTGCTAGCCAATGCTCAGTTATCTGAAAAACAAACAAATCAGCTTAAGTCTCTGGGAACTAAAGTTGCCATTCCTAGCTATGTTCCCGCCGGATTTCAGGTGGCTAGCGTTCAAATTAAACCTTGTCCTTCAGGAGTCCGCCGTTTTTGCCCTAACTACGCAATTATCTATCGCAACTCGAATAACTCTTGCTTTGCTATTGAATCCACAGGAGGCGGTATTGGCGATATGCCATCGGCTGACTTAGAACAGGAATATGCCGTCAACAATTCAATATTAGGCAAAAGCGCCCTGTTAAAATATCGTAAAAACCCTCGACTTTCTGGCCCTACTTTAACAGGAAGTTGGATGGGGAAAGGCCCATTTTACAGATTTACTGGTGCGGGTTCTCGTCTTTTCTTAGATACTGCGCCTCCAGAATTATCTAATTGTAAGGACATTAGCCCCCAAGAAGCTGTCCGGGTTTGGGAATCTCTGCGATACTTGCCCTAAAACTCTCCAATAATAGCAGCATAGTGTCTTCAGTCTTGGGCGATCGCACTAGCAAAGCTACTTACACATTAAGCATAAATTGCGATCGGCATTAACTAAATTTTAACCAACCGCTAAGCAAACTCAAAAACAGGTGTTTCAATCACCCTAGTAGGTTTTCTATCTTCCCAAATCAGCTTCTGCAACTGTTCCACAGTTTCAGGCGCAAAAAATCGCTCTCCCGTTTCCAAACACACTCTAGCAGGAACATTTTCGATGATAATAAACTTACCATTGATTTCAAGGGTGTAAGTTACCTTTTGTTCCACCATTGTTTCTTTCCCGATGTCATTGTTCATTTTGATTTATCCTTAACTTAAAATCTATCCAAATTTTCGGATCTGGTTCGTATAAAGTAATGATTTTTACCAAAGGACGAGATGGATAACTGCACTGAACGTGCAAAGGTCTATTGGCCGCGGTCAAACCGAAAATCAAACAGCTTGGGCCATATTTGTCATCGGGATACTCTTCGATAACTTCACCAGCCATTATTGCTTCCCGGAGCTCTTGTACGCTGATACTGCGAACTATGCTTTGGTTTACTGCGTGTTGTGAAAGCTCAAAATCATTGCGTACAATTTTGACACGTATTGTTTCAATTATTGTCATACTTACATATCATATCCATAAGTTAACATAGAAGCGCGGGTAGTTAACCAGTGGCGGAACCGATCGCACATCAGCCAATATAGAAACAACCTCATTCCCCCAACCGCCATGACAGACACCCACCAAATAGCCGCCGCCCTAGAAAGCCAAGACTACAAACAAGCCGCCCAACTCATCAAACAACTGCAAACCGAATCACCTGAAAATCCCTGGGTGAAATACTACATGGCGCGCTACTACGAGCTCACCAACAACCCAGAAAAAGCCGAAACAACCTACAAACAAATACTCCGCGACATCACCAACCCCAAAATCGTCTCCCAAGCCCGCCAAGGAATTCAACGCATTGAAACCGCAGCACAAAGCAGACGGAAACAAGCCATAGAAACCGCCAAAAACGACCCCAGCAGCCAAGAACCGGGACTCCTGATCCTCGAAGCAGTCAGCCCCGAAGACAAGTCCGCAGCCATCCAAAATATCAGCAGAATCTTCAACACCGACGCCTATACAACTCGGATGCAAATCCAAAGTCGTGGCTGGAGACTCTACAAAACCGGCCCCATCGCCGAACTCGAAATCTACGGCGAAGAACTCCTAAACGCCGGAATTCCCGTATTTTGGGCAACCATAGCCGACATTGAAAAAATCCAAATCTTCCAAGTTCAACACTTCCAATCTCTCTCCCCGCCCGCCGTTGTTTGCAAAGATACGCTCGATCGGCTAGGTGCGATCGCCTTTAACTGGCCAGAAGTCAGCCAAAGAGTAGAAGGCTTATTACCCATGTTTATGGAAATCATGGACTACTCACCCAACCGAAGAACCGACCAATTTCGCCACAAAGAAATCATCCAAGATTACGCTCAAATCTGCGACTTGCACATTCCCAGCAGAAACTGCATTCTGCGAATTTGCGACCAAAGTTACGAATTTCAACAAGGCGTTGACTTCACCCAAATTTCCGCAGATATCCCTGCTTCAGCCAATCCCAAAAAACAAAAATCCCGAGCGCAAAACTCCCAACAAATCCCTCAAAGTACCACCAGAATTAACTGGAATCACTTACTTGAAATACTTGACCAACAGCTTGACGTTACAGTTTGGTCAGAATTTACTTCCTTTGCTGAGACAGTGCTCGATTACACGCATATGTTGAGCAAAATCGAATCTTGTGTAGAGGTCGATCGCAAATCCGAAACTCCTTGGGACTCAGCTTTCCAGCTATACAGCGGATTAGCCTTTCTCAGAAACCAAGGAAATAGGGAATAGAAAAAAGAGTTAAAATTTAAAAATGAGCCATGCCATTTTTAAATTTTTAACCCCACCATTGGGAATTATCCAATGCCCAATTCCCTATTACCAATTCCCAAATTCCTACTTTGTTTTCACCTGACGAGCCATTTCCCGGAAATTGTTCATGCTAGGGCCGGGGGTGCGACGAGTTCCTGTTGGTGTCGGCATTAAATTATTAGGAGCAAAAGTCCGATTCGGTTCAGCTTGAGTCGGCACTTTCCCGTTAGTTACTGCGGCTACCGGTACCTTCGTAGGTTCCGCAGTATTAGCAGGAATAGCGACTGGTTCCTTTTCTTTCTTGGACTTTTTCTCTACCTTAGCCTTTTTAGCCGGTTCAGACTTCTGGGACTTAACAGGCTCAACTTTTGTCGGTGCGATCGCAACAGGCTCAGCTTTTGCCGGCGCAACCATAGCCGGCGCCTTCGCCGAAGATTCGCCCAAATCTAGGAAATATTCAGACTTTTTAAAGCCCAACAGTCTGCCGAGAAAGCCGAAAATACCGCCGAAGAAATTTTTGATAAAACCAAACATTAGACTTACTCCTTTTGTTCTTTTAGAGAAATTTGTACAAGTTTGTCAACAAAGTCAGACTACGAGGTAAGGCAACTTTTGTCTATATTTCTTAATCAAAATTTACATTTTTTGATTAAAAATGCTGAGCTTATAGTAATTTTTACTCAGTAATGCCACCTTTACTTTGCACTTATTTACAGATTATCTCAGAATTTATGACGGATTTTCGTTTTGCTGGCGATATCTCGATCCGATTCGCCATCTGTCCCACTAGGGGTCAAACTCTCTAGGGGGGTGATTTATGCTGTAATCAGCCAGCAATTTTCTTTTCAAATGAACAGTTCGCTCGATCGCAATCCCGTCATACTCATACACGGCCTCTGGGACACAAAGATTATTTTCAGCAAAATGTCCGCCCGCCTCACCGAACTCGGATGGTCAGTCCACAGTCTCAACCTCACCCCCAACGACGGCCGCCTCAGACTCGACTCATTGGCGGAGCAACTCGCAGACTACATCTCTGAAACCTTCGATCCAGAACAGCCTTTAGACATAGTAGGCTACAGCATGGGCGGCATTGTCAGCCGCTACTACGTCCAGCGACTCGGAGGAATGAACCGGGTGCAGCGTTTCATCACCATATCTTCCCCTCACAGCGGCACCCTCACCGCCTATTCCCTACCCCTACCAGGATACCTAGATATGCGCCCCGATAGCGGCTTGCTGCGCGATTTGAATCAAGATGTGACTATGCTCAAACGCATAAATTTTACATCAATGTGGACGCCATTTGACATAATGATTGTACCGTCCAACAGCTCTCAAATGCCAGTAGGTAAAGAAGTTAAACTAAACGTTTTGCTGCACCGCCAAATGGTGACAGAACCCCAAAGTATTAACGCATTAGTTGAAGAGCTAAAAGCACCTATTAAAAATAAAATTACCACTGAAAAATGAATAGCAATGTCAGCCGCAACCCAGTCTTGCTAATTCACGGAATCTTCAGAAAATCGGGAATATTTCACAAAATGTCTGCCTACCTCAGAGATTTAGGTTTGTCAGTCTACACCATCAATCTCTCGCCCCATTGGGGCAGCGCCAGCCTGGAGGAGTTAGCCCAACAACTAGCAGATTATATAGACAAAAACTTTGACCCACAACAGCATCTAGATTTAATAGGATTGAGCATGGGCGGTTTAGTAACTCGCTATTACGTGCAAAGGTTAGGCGGAATTAACCGAGTGCAGCGCTTTATTGCCATATCTTCTCCTCACAGCGGTACTTGGACGGCTTACACTCTCTGGGGAAAAGGCTGCATCCAAATGCGTCCTGGCAGTGCTTTTCTGGTAGATTTAAATCGAGATGCTACTGTCTTGGAAAAACTCAATTTTACTTCTATTTGGACAGATTGGGATTTCATCATCGTGCCTGCTTCTAGTTCCAAAATATCAGCAGCAAAAGAAGTAAAATTATCAGTGTTTGCCCATGCTATGATGGCGAGGCATTCCAGCAGTTTAAAAGCGGTCGCTGAAGCACTTTCAGAACCATTGAAAGTTCATAAATAGGTCAATTTAATGAAACTTAAAACGCTCTTTTTTATATCCCCGACTTCCTTCTGCTATAATCTTCATTGAAATTCCTAAAATTAACAACTATGATCGTCCTACCCAAACTGGAAAAGCTGCGAGATACTCTACCTATAGAAGGAGCTGTCCGCATTGAATTAGTGGAAGGAATACCCATTTTTCGAGCCTCCACCACTGTTAAAAATCGCATAGAAGAACTGTTGGAAAAACAGCAAAATTAGCCCCTCAATCCCGAAGAAGACCAAGAACTCAATCTTTACGAAGAAATCGACGATTACCTGAGTTTTGTCAATCGGACTGTCCGCAATCTTTTCTTGGGTCAGATTCAGCCTGTAGTATAGAAATGTCCGATCGCCATTAAACAACTAATATCAAATCCGTTCCATCAGAATAATCGCTCTCTCTCTTCTCGAACTCTGCGAACTCTGCGGTTTAATCATTCCCAGCAATCAAACAGCGTCGCCGACTTCAGCGTATTCGCTGCGGCCAAAAATTGCCTCAGCTTCGCAGTAATACTTGAACTCTAGTATATTGTGAAAAGGGTCTTCTAAGAAGAAAGTGCGGTGCTCTGTAGGCAAACCAACAAACCGCCGTCTTGGTTCTTGGTAGAAGTTTAAGTTGTTTTGCTGGGCCTTTTCTAACAACTCTTCCCAGTCAGCCTCTGAAGTAAATACTAAGCCAAAATGCCGGGGATAGATGCCTCGCTGAGAGGTCAAAGTTTCGCGGCTGACGTGGGCGACAATTTGATGGCCGCACAGACCCATAATCGCAGAATTTGGCGATTCGCGACCTAATTGGCAGCCGAGCCCGTCTACGTAGAAGGCTTTGGTTTGGGCAATATCGGTCACGGGAAAGGCAAGATGAAATAATACTTTGTTCATGGAGGCACTAAATGCAGAATTCAGAATTGTTTTTTAGTTATTTATCTTGGTCTAATCCTTGGTTGGTGGCGATCGCCCTCAATACAATTTTACTGGCGATCGCCACACTTGCTCCTAAAAAATTGCTCACGGACGCTGGCCAATTTCACGGCTGGCTGTTGGGCGTCATCATCTGGGGCTGTTTGGGATGGCAAGGCTATGCTGTAGTGATGTTTTACTTTCTTGTCGGATCGGCAGTTACCCGCATCGGTAAAGCCCAAAAAGAAGCTGAAGGCATCGCCGAAAAGCGATCGGGCGCACGAGGCCCGGAAAATGTCTGGGGTTCTGCTTTAACCGCTACTATGAGCGCTTTGGGAGTTTTGGCATTATCTATTCTAGGAGAGACAGGCAAGATGCCTGTCCCACAATATGTAATTTCCCTGTTATTGCTGGGTTACGCGGCGAGTTTTTGCACCAAACTTTCGGATACCTGCGCTAGCGAAATCGGCAAAGCTTACGGTTCGCGGACGTTTTTGATTACTACCTTGCAGCCGGTACCTAGGGGTACCGAAGGGGCCGTAAGTTTGGAAGGAACGATCGCGGGTATTGTCGGCTCTATTCTCATTGCGCTGTTGAGTTGGGCCGTTGGTTTAATTGACTTGACAGGAATTGTTTTTTGTGTTCTTTCGGCTTTTATTGCCACGAATATCGAGAGCGTGATTGGCGCGACGGTGCAATCAAAGTTTGAGTGGCTCACGAACGAGGTAGTGAATTTTTTTAATACACTCATCGGAGCGATCGCCGCGATCGTCTTAGCCTCAGCCTGGACAGCTTTTTTCGCTTAATTATCAATCAGTAATTCAACTGCCAATTGACAACTGCCAATTGACAACTGCCAACTGACAACTGCAAATTGACTAATCCTCTTGCGGGCCAAAAACCATTTGTACAATCATCGTTGGTTCACCACGCTTGTGATAGCGATCGGCCCAATTGCGAATAATTTCATCTAATTCCTCAACGGCTTGGTCGAGGCGTTCCGGCGGAATATCCAAAGTTTCCATAACTCGCATCACTTTCGGTTGTTTTTGGGCCCAATCTTGCATCAGCCGGAAATATCTAGCCGTATCCTCCACCATAGTAAATGTCCGCTCTTCCTGCTCTGCCGGAGAGTAAGTAGCGCGGGTGAGGGCATAAAAAGGCATCCCCCAAGGAGAATCAATGCGAGTCACCGTTCCCGAATAGATCAAGCGGCGCTTGATGTGTTCTGCTAGAGCTTCGCTCAAAGGCATTCGCCTTTCCGAAGGCATATCTTCTTGCGATCGCCTGTGCAGAAACTCGATCAACTCCATAAACTGAAAAGAATTGATCAGTTGAGCGTCAGGCGGATTAGCAGGAATCTTGCCTTCGAGATATCGTTTTTCATCCGCAGTCAAGCTGTTTCCTGGAATGCGAGGGCGTCCCGGAAGCCAAGCGTACTGTTCCAGCCAGACATAAGGAAACTGAATCAAATATCTAGGTTCTTGGGAACCCAACATTTTCAGCAATTTTCCCTTAGTCAGGGCTTCCCGGACTTCCTCAACAATCACCTTCACCCGTTTAGGCTCAATGTGATGCAAGTGTCCGGTCATCCGCAGGTTGTTGTCCTGCTCCATATAAGTCATATAAATGGCACACTTAGCCGCCGTTGCGGCCGCGTCTAGAAAAGCCCCGTGCCTGTGCCCGCTGGTTCTCATGGCGCTAAACGCCAGATATAGCATGATCTGATCCATTGCACTAGGGCTGAGGCTTTTGACCAGATCCAAAGAGTCATTTTTCATCACTATCCCCGAAATAGCCAAACTGGGAGGCATCTTGTCGTCCTCCATTAAATTATTGCGAGAGCGCCAAATCAAGCATAGCCGACGGTCGCCCGAAAGCTTGCCAGCTACTCTAATATTCAGGCGAGTTAATTTCCCTGAGATAACAGGGGCATTGGCTTAAAGGCGATCGACACCGCATAAGTGGTTCTTATTGGCGAATTTAAGTTGAGTGCTGCACCCTCTGCACTCAGGCTTTACCTATATATAAGTTAGTTATCGCACGTTAATTATAGTGCAGCCGTTGAAAATTAAACCCCACCTGTGGGGGGTCAAATGTAAATAAGTATTGCGTTGGGAGGAATTTGAGGCAGCTCCGAGCCGATCGGCTTTGCTCGAAGCGAAAGATTATCTGTTATGTTCGAGGGGGAGAGGAGAATTTGGGGAGAGCCGAAGCGTTTTCAAGACAAAACCGCCAGATACTAGAGTCTATCTCTAGGTAGATGGCGGTTCCCGGTTTATATGCTAACATTTATAACAAAAAAAAAATCTCCGAAAGAGTGTCAACAAAAGTGCAGTTGCCGTTGAACGCGAAAAAGTAGAATCCCAGAAAATCAGTTTGATCGATCGAATCAACGGCGCGAACCAAGTCAGTTGTGGTAATCGCTTGCGTCCGATGCCCTTAGAAATCTTGTAGCGGATGAGTGTAAACAGTAGGCTCAGTAAAATTTCTGCGGCGGCTGCTGTTTTTGTCACGACGAGCAGGCTCGCCCCTTTGTTGAGTTTGCGCTGACAACATATATTGAGCGGTGCCAGTTTCGAGCATGGGGAGTGGAGATTCAAAAGCTTGAGCGGCGCTGGCACTCAAGGTAATGCCCAACAGGCTCAGTAAAGCAATTGCAGTGTAGGTTTTCATGGGTAGTATTCGTGTCAGTATCTACTTAGAGATACGACATTTACCCAGGCAGATCAGGATGAATTTCCATGAAATTATCAAACTATAGAATTAGGAATCAGGAATCAGGAATCAGAAGGAAGAAGAAGAAGAAGGAAAAAGGAAAAAGAAATCAGGCTTTAGTTAAGCTATCGCGTATTTAAATTGTCTCCTAAAATCCTTGTATAAAAAGCGGAAAATTATCTTTCCCTCTCCCTTTCTCACCCTCTCCCCTCCCGAAGCAACAGACACTTTAGATGCGTAGCCTCTGATCTATGAGAGCAGTCAGAAGTCGATGTAAAATGGAATAAATAAAATCTCTGGCTTCAGTAATAAAAAAATTCCTAATTGCACTACCCAGAAGGTTGCAATAATATACAAAACCGCCAAATACGAGATTCAATCTCTCGATAGATGGCGGTTTAAGGTTTATATGCTATCATCACTCACATAAAAGAAGATCCTAATGACTGTAAACAAGAAATGCAGTTGCCTTGGAAACCTGAAAAACTAGCATCCCAGGAAATCAGATTGAGCGCTCGACACGGGCGGCAGAAACTAACTCAATAACGGAAATCGCTTTCGTCCAATGTCATTAAAATGCTTGTAGTTGATGAGTGTAAAGATTAGGCTCAATGAACTCTCGGCGTCCGCTGCCTCTTTCTGGAGAACGATCGCCCCTTGGTTCGGTTTGGGCGGATAAAATGTATGGAGCGGTGGCAACTTCGAGCAGTCCGACGAGGGATTCAAAGGCTCGAACGACAGTGGCGCTCAAAGTAATGCCCAACAGGCTCAGTAAAGAAATTGCTGTGTAGGTTTGCATGGGTAGTATCCGTGTCAGTGTCTATTAACTGATACGGACTTGCCCCGATCGATCAGGATAGATTTCTGCTAATTTCGGAACTTTGCAAAAAACCTTACCCGTTAAATGCTACCGATCTTGCCAGCAGCCAAACACCGGAAAAATTCAGCCTGCCCCATACTGTCAGAGGCTTTTCGGTTTCGCAACCGTGTAAAAACCTGTCGGTTTCCGAGTCCAAAGTCACGAGTTGCCAAGTTTGACCGGCTAAGGATGCGGGACTTGTCAGCGTTAGTGTCCAATCTTGTGCGCCGAGGCGGCGGAAAATGCCCGAAAATTGGCTTTGGGTATTGGCTGTTTTACTGCTGGGACTGGCGCTGAAACCGGGTTCAAATGTCAAGCTTCTGGGTTGAAATACAGAACTTTCGTTAAGAAACCGGGTTTCTTTTTCGCTTTTGCTGGAGTTGTAACTCAAGCGCTTCTCTACTGACTCCTGACATTCGCCGCTGGCGGGATATGCTTGAGGTCGATCGAGATAATAGCGCTGCCGATCGAGCCAGTCCGATCGATCCGGTGTCAAATTAAATAAAGGAATAACCGCCGCCCTCGCCGACGCATCTTGCAGCAAAGCTTCCTGCAAAACTCGAACCGGCAAATCCCGGGGCTGACATCCAGATTCCGCACACAAAGCCGCAGCCATCCCCGCCGCCTGTCCGATATTCATCACCACAGGCTGCAAGCGAGTTGCACCGTTGGCGATGTGAGAAACGGAAATATTTTTTTCGCAGGCTAACAATCCGTCTGTACTTGCAGGAATTAGCGCGCTGTAAGGAATTGTAAAGGGAGTGCCAGTCCAGCGGCCGCCCCAGCGGAGGGATTTGGGGTGCAAGGGAATGTCGCCGCTGTTGTAGTGGTGATCGTTGGCATAGTTGCCGATCGCAATTGTTTCACAAATTCCCTGAGAATTTAGCGGCAATTTTGCGACATTTCCGCCAACAACGGGCAAAATATCTTGTTCTCTAACTGTACTTATCCCTCGCAAGCGGCGGCTTTCTCGGTAGTAAGGGTGCAAAGCGAAGGCAGAATGAACGAGGGAAAAATTTTGTTGATTTTCTGTTTGTGAAATGGGGAAAATGTGCTGTGCTAAGCCGTAGCGGGGGCCGAGTTGGGTTTGAATGAAGCGGGCGAAACTTTGAGTGTGCCAGAGACTTTCTTGGAGGAATTCTTGTCGGAATGCTTCAGATGCAATTAGTCGATCGACCTTTTCACCATAATCATTACCTCGAATCGGCCAATTAATCATTAGCAATCCGCCGGGAAGTCGGCCGTAATTGAGAAATTGTTCGGGAGTGTAATCTTTCCAAGCATCGGTAAATCGATCGGGATTATCGACAGGCGGCGCGGGAATTGCTGGTGCAACCGCACCCTCCCCAAAATCCTGCATAATGGCCACCCAAGTCGGAGATTGCACCGAATACCGCTGTGTGAGATCGTTGGGAGCGATCGGCGCGCTGGGTTCTCCCCACTCAGCTTGAAATTCCCAACCCCAGCGGTGGGGAAGCTCCGCCAAAGCCAGCAAATCTCCCAATTCCGTTGCATCCAAAGTGATTTTGGCCGAAACCGTAAAATCGGCAAACCGCACGCCAGAAATGCGATCGCCTTGCATTAGCACATCTTGAGCTGTTTGTCCAGAAATCCACTGCAAGTTCGGCAAACATTTAACCCAATCAGCAAAAATTTCAGCACCGATGCGAGGATCGTAACTAAAAAAACTGACCCAGCCCCAATCCAAACCTCCCGGCTGTCGCTGCTGGAGTTCCCGCAGAAACTGGCCCCACAAACCAGTCTGAAAAGCTGCTAATTCGTTGCCATCGGGAGCCGAAACGCCTGCTGCTGTCAGCATTCCTCCCAGCCAAGGGAATTCGCTCACTAAAATAGTTTTGGCACCTCGGCGGGCGGCTTGCACTGCCGCAGCCGTGCCGCCAGTGCCGCCACCAACTACCAAAACATCTGCTTTCAAGGTTGCGGACATGGGGAATACCATTTTAGATTTGAGATTTTAGATTAGAAAAGGCTCAGTCAGGTGTACCGCTCCGTCGGCATCCTACGGAATAGATGTTCGGCGTTGGCGATTCCCATTGAATGTTACTTTGTCAAGACTTGACAAATAACATATCGGTAATTACGCAGAGACTTCACATTTGTGTTACTGCAAGATACTCAGGGCGATCGCAAATTTTGATGTCTGATTTTTTGTGGACAAATATTGCTAATATGACACCGCGAATAACGATAATAGAAAAAAGGGGAATCACATCTATAAATTTCTAGATCGTATAATTTCTCAGTTACTTAGTTAATGGCTAAAAATGGAAAAAGGTTTTATCTTGTGGTTCACCGGGCTGAGCGGTTCCGGCAAAACAACTATCAGCAAAGCTCTCGAACCAGAGTTGAGGGCCAGAGGTTGTAAAGTGGAAATCTTGGATGGAGATGTCGTTCGCACCAACTTGTCAAAAGGTTTGGGGTTTAGCAAAGAAGACCGAGATACTAATATTCTGCGGATTGGATTTGTAGCGAACCTGCTAAGTCGCAATGGAGTTGTGGCAATAACGGCAGCTATTAGCCCCTACCGAGCAATTCGCGACGAAGTCAGAGCAATAGAGCCAAATTTTGTCGAAATATACGTCAAAGCAAGCTTAGAAGTGTGCGAAGCTCGGGATGTCAAGGGGCTGTACGCTAAGGCAAGAGCCGGAGAAATTAAGGGCTTTACAGGAATTGACGATCCTTATGAAGAACCGCTCAATCCTGAGATTATTTGTAACACAGCTCAAGAAAGTGTATCCGAAAGCGTGACAAAAATTCTGAGCAAGTTAGAAGAGTTGGGTTACATTTGATGGTGGCGGGGTAGGAAGCGGATAGGGGCGAAAGGCGATTGTGGTGAAAAACTATTCAAAATTCAATACTGTCAAAGGTTTAATTGTCGGAAGTTTAACAGTGTCAGTGCTGGCGCAGGTGGGTTCATCTCCTGCGGCGGCTCAGTTTTTGCCTCCTCCTCCTCCTCCTCCCGCTTCGGGTTCTCCCGTTCCTGTACGGGTACCGGCAGTGCCGGGATTTCCGGCATTTCCGGCAAGTGCGCCTTCGAGTGTACGATCGGAAGTTTACACTTTAGGCGCGGGCGATCGCATTCAAATGGACATTTTCAACGTCCCGGAATACAGCGGGCCCAACGGTCAACACCAAGTACAGGCCGACGGTTCCCTGAGTTTGCCGTTAATTGGCAGCCTTTCCGTCGCCGGAATGACCTTAGAACAAGCTTCTAATGCTGTCAAAGAGCGATACGGCAAATACCTCAAACGTCCTTGGATTACCCTGAAACTGCTGGCCGCGCGTCCTTTGCAAATTGCGATCGCGGGCGAAATCAACCGCCCCGGAGCCTATACAATATCCTCAGCAGCGGGCCCTGGAGGCACATCAGAGCAAATCGGAACTCAAATGCCGACAATATCGCGGGCGCTGCGAATGGCCGGCGGAATTACGCAGTCAGCAGACGTGCGGCAAATCAAAATCCGCCGCCCCCAACGCAATGGCCCGGAACAAATTATTAACATCGATTTATGGGAATTATTGCAAGCTGGTGACTTGCGGGCAGATGTTACTTTGCGTGACGGCGATACTATATTTATTCCCACTGTAACTAGCCTCAACCGCCAAGAAGCACCAACTTTAGCAGTAGCTAATATTACTGGCCAAAGCACTCAACCAATTAATATTGCGGTGGTGGGCGAAGTAACTCGCCCGGGTACTTATACTTTGGCAAAAGAGGCTCAAAGTAGGGTACAAGAGAATGAAATGGGTGCAGATTCTGGTTTGTTTGAGAAGAGGGAAACTCCCGGGTCAGGGGAAACTGTTTTGCAGCAAACTGTAACGAGAGCAATTAAAATGGCGGGCGGCATTACGCCCGTAGCTGATATCAGACAAATACAAGTTCGTCGCCTGACTCGCGCGGGTACGGAACAAATTATTAATGTGAATTTGTGGCAACTTTTGGAAGGGGGAGATGTCTCCCAAGATTTAGCGCTGCAACAGGGAGATACGGTAATCGTTCCCAAAGCCGAAAATCTGGATGCAGCCGAAGGCGAACAAGTTGCTAATTCCAATTTTTCACCGGATACGATTAAGGTGAATATTGTGGGAGAAGTCGTGAAACCCGGAGCGTTGGCGCTCTTGCCCAACACTACTTTAAATCAAGCGCTGGTAGCAGCGGGAGGTTTTAATAAAGCGCGCGCCCAAATGGATTCGGTGGATTTAATTCGCCTGAATCCTAATGGTACTGTTTCGCAGCTAAGTGTTAAGGTGAATTTTTCCGCAACCGCTAATGAGGAAACTAATCCCAAACTGCAAAATAATGATGTAATTATGGTAAGGCGATCGGGCCGCGCTACGTTCTCGGATAATGTAGGCGGGACTCTCGCTCCTTTAAGCCCGCTGCTGGGAATATTCCGGTTGTTCAATATTTTTCGGTGAGTTGAATAAACTAGCGCTAAGGCATCATCAACCCAGTTTCTACAAAGCATTTCGGTTAGGCCATGAAATAGTTAGTCAGAAACTGAGTTTATGAAACAGCGCCACCCGTACAAACGTTTAAACAAATAAGTTGTAGAAATCAAATGAAACCAGGGAACAAATCTCAAATAACACTGTTTAATAACAATAAAAAAGCTGCGGAACCGCAAAGAATATCTTCCGTACTTTATGAAGAAGAGCAATTTTTTGGCAGGGACAAAACAGAGGAAGAAGAGTTAAGTTTTTGGGGAGTTTGTCGCAGCCGATCGCTCTTAGTCATCGGCGTAGCAGCGGCAGTGACAACCGGGGTTTTTGCCTGGACGCTGAATCAAAAAAGCGAGTACGAAGGGCGCTTTCAATTATTAGTAGAACCCGCAGTTACGCAAAACACTTTAGCCAAAGTCTACTCCGGCGAGCTGAAACTGCAACCAGCAGCCCCCGCAGCGCCAGAAAATCCCGGTTTTGACTACGACTCGCAAATTCAAGTTTTGCAAAGCCCGCAAGTAATGTCGCCGATTATTAAACAGTTGCGCGCTAAATACCCCGAAATCAATTACAACTACCTTTTGAACCAAAAAGCAGATAATTTGCCGTTTTCTCAGCAAACCAGGCTGTCAATTAATCGCTTCAAAAATACCAAAATTATCGAAGTTAGATATCGGGATTATGACCCTAAAAAAATTCAGTTTGTTTTGGAAAAAGTTGCACTAGGCTACCGCAACTACAGCGTGCAAGATACCAGAACTCAAATTAGTCAGAGTCTGGATTTTGTGAAATCGCAAATTCCCAACCAGCGAAAGCGCCAACAAGCTCTGCAAACAGAAATTCAAAAGTTGCGTCAACAGTACAATTTCATCGATCCGCAAATTCAAACCCAACAACTCGCGCAGCAAATCACCCAGCTTCAAGCGCAAAGATTGGACGCGCAAACGCAGCTCAACCAGCAGAGATTGCTCTATGCCAACCTGCAAAATCAGCTCGGATTGAATCAGCAACAAGCGCTGATGGCCTCGGCTCTGAGTCAAGCTCCCCGCTATCAAGCGATGCTGACTCAATTGCAGCAATTAGAAGGGCAAGTTGCGATTAACTCGGCTACGTTTACAGACCAAAGTCCGCAAATGGAATTGTTGCGAGAACAGCGGAAGAACCTGATTCCTTTGTTGAAAAAAGAAGCCCAACAAGTTCTAGGAACTGATTTAGCTAAGGTGAATTCGCAAGTGCTGGCTTTTCAAGATCCGGTGCGGATTAAGTTAATCGAGCAGTTTATCGGTACTGCTAATTCTATTCAAGTTTTGGGCGTGCGGAATCAAGTTTTGGAACAAGCTGCAAAGCAGTTGAGTCAATATTCTCAAGGATTCCCAGTGATTTTGCGGCGGTATTCCGATTTGCAGCGGGAGGCGGATTTGACTAACAGTACGCTGAATAGTTTGCTGGCCAAACTGCAAGCTTTGCAGCTTGAAGCTGTGGGCAAAAAAGAGGTTGCTTGGGAAGTTATTGCTAAGCCGGAAATTCCGCGCTACAAAAATGGCGAGTTGATGGCTGTTGCTCCGATTATGCCTTTGAATTTGGCTTTGGGGGGATTGGCTGGTTTGCTGTTCGGTATGCTGGCGGCGCAGTTGGCGGAACGGTTTAATAATAAAACGGTGTTGCAGACTCCAGAGGATGTCAAACAGTGGATTCGGCTGCCTTTGTTGGGGGTAATTCCTGCTAGCGATAAAATTTTGAGACTTCCGCCTGCGGAGACAACTCCGGTGGATGTGGGAACTTCGCCGATGCCGACGGATGCTTTTCAAGAGGCTTTTCGATCGCTCAATGCTAATATTCGGTTGCTAAACGTTGATACTCCGATCAATTCTTGCGTAATTACTTCTTGTCAAGTAGCTGACGGTAAGTCTACTGTCGCAGTGAATCTGGCGCGGGCGGCGGCTGCAATGGGCCAGCAAGTGCTGTTGGTGGATGCGGATTTGCGCCGCCCGCAGGTGCACGAAATGCTGGGTTTGCCGAACTGGCAAGGCTTGCACAATGCGATCGCGGATGATGTGGATGTGAAACAGTTGATTTTGCGCTCGCCCCGCGATGAAAATTTGTTTGTGTTAACATCGGGGCCGATTCCTCCCGACCCCACAAAGGTGCTTTCTTCCCGAAAAATGCAGCATTTAATGGCAGCTTTGTCAAGTCATTTTGACTTAGTTATTTACGATACTGCGCCGCTTTTGGGTTTGGCGGATGCGAATTTGTTGGCTGCCCACACTAATGGATTGATGCTGGTGGTGGGGCTGCATCAAACTGAGCGGGAGGCGCTGTTGTTGGCTTTTGAAGATTTGAAAATGGCGGGGATTCCGCTGTTGGGAATGGTGGCGAATAACGATAAAGGCAGCAGGTATTACTATCAGTCTTACGTGCAG
>JAUBOH010000009.1:0-7254 GCA_036700145.1 Microcoleus occultus BM001215366 | reverse complement strand
ACAGGAGATGAAACAATGGCTATTGCTACTATTAACCCGGCAACGGGAGAAACGCTCTCTTCTTTCGAGCCGCTAACAGATGCGGAAATAGAAACCAAGCTGGAATTAGCGCAGCAAGCTTTTATCAAATACCGCCGCTTGCCGTTTGAGCAGCGAGCTCTGTGGATGCAGAAAGCGGCGGATATCTTGGAGCGCGATCGCGAAATTTACGCTGAAATGATGACCTTGGAAATGGGCAAAACGCTCAAATCGGCGATCGGCGAAATCGAAAAATGCGCCTTAGTTTGTCGCTACTACGCCAAAAATGCTGCTCAATTTATGGCAGACGTACCCGCAACCACCGACGCTAGCAGCAGCTTTGTCCGTTACCAACCGTTGGGCGCTATTTTAGCCGTCATGCCGTGGAATTTCCCATTTTGGCAAGTTTTCCGGTTTGCGGCGCCGGCGCTGATGGCGGGCAATGTGGGCTTGCTCAAACACGCTTCCAACGTGCCGCAGTGCGCTTTGAAAATAGAGGAAATTTTCGCGCAAGCTGGCTTTCCCGAAGGCGTTTTTCAAACATTGTTAGTGGGCTCGGATAAGGTAGCCGATCTCGTTGCGGACGATCGCATCAAAGCAGCAACTCTCACCGGTAGCGAACCCGCAGGTGAAAGTTTAGCAGCCAATGCGGGCAAAAGTTTGAAAAAAGTAGTGCTGGAATTGGGAGGAAGCGACCCATTTATTGTGATGTCCAGCGCCGATTTACCATCCGCTTTATCAACGGCTGTCACATCGCGAATCCTCAATAACGGTCAATCTTGCATAGGCGCAAAACGCTTTATTTTAGCAGAAGAAATCGCCGATGAATTCATCAAAGGATTTGTCGAAAAATTCGAGCAATTAAAAGTAGGCGATCCGATGTTGCTAGAAACCGATATCGGCCCTTTAGCTACTCCCGCAATCCTCAAAGAATTGGACAATCAAGTGCAAGCCTGCATCCAATCGGGAGCAAAACTGCTGACAGGCGGCCGCCCACTGTCAGAGAATGCCGGTAACTTCTACTTGCCAACTATATTGACAGACATTCCCCCGGATGCTGCGGCGCGCCAACAAGAGTTTTTCGGGCCCGTAGCTTTAGTATTCCGGGTTGCAAACATCGATGAGGCGATCGCCCTAGCCAACAGTACATCCTTTGGCTTGGGTGCGGCAGCTTGGACTGCGGTAAACTCAGAGAGCGATCGGTTTATTTCCGAACTAGAGGCAGGCGCGGTATTCATCAACGGCTTAGTCAAATCAGATCCGAGATTGCCCTTTGGCGGCATCAAGCGATCGGGTTACGGACGCGAATTGAGCATCCAAGGAATCCACGAATTTGTTAACATTAAAACAGTCTGGGTCAAATAAGTAAAAGTCGATCAACTCCTCGCAAAAATCTGCGTTTATCCGCGTTCATCTGCGGTTAAAAATTCCGATATAGTATTTTTGCGAGAAGTTGACCAAGAGAAAAAATCAAAATTAACAGAGGAGAAGAACGGAAATGAACACAGCTCAACTACTCGTAAAATGTTTAGAAAACGAAGGCGTAGAATACGTCTTCGGACTTCCCGGAGAAGAAAATTTAGAAGTTCTAGAAGCCCTGAGAAACTCTTCAATTAAATTTATTACTACTCGCCACGAACAAGGCGCAGCCTTCATGGCCGACGTTTACGGCCGCCTCACCGGCAAAGCAGGCGTTTGCTTGTCCACCTTGGGGCCCGGCGCAACTAACTTAATGACCGGCGTTGCTGACGCCAACTTAGACGGCGCTCCTTTAGTAGCAATTACCGGACAAGTCGGCACGGATAGAATGCACATTGAATCGCACCAATATTTAGATTTGGTGGCTATGTTTGCTCCGGTTACTAAGTGGAATGCTCAAATTGTCCGACCCAGCACGACATCAGAAATTGTCCGCAAAGCTTTTAAAGTAGCTCAAAGTGAAAAGCCGGGAGCAGTTCACATTGACTTGCCCGAAAACATCGCAGCAATGCCTGTTGAAGGACATCCGCTAACCAAAGACAACCGCGAAAAAACTTTTGGTGCTTACCAAAGTTTGAATAAAGCTGCTGTGGCGATTTCCAAGGCAAAAAGTCCTTTGTTGTTAATCGGAAATGGAGCGATCCGAGCTAATGCAAGCGAAGCGGTGACAGAATTTGCGACTCGATTAAATATTCCAGTAGCTAATACTTTCATGGGCAAAGGTGTAATTCCTTACACTCATCCTTTGGCGCTGTGGACGACGGGATTGCAAAAACGCGATTACATTAGCTGTGCTTTTGAAGAAACGGATTTAGTGATTGCTGTTGGCTACGATTTGATTGAATATTCCCCGAAAAAGTGGAATCCTGACGGCAAAATTCCGATTATTCACATTGGAGCTCTGCCCGCAGAAATTGACAGCAGTTATATTCCTACTGTAGAAGTTGTGGGGGATATTTCTGACTCGCTTAATGAAATTTTGCAGCGTGCCGATCGCATGGAGAAAACAGACCCTTTTGCTAAGCAATTGCGGGCGGATATCCGCGCGGGGTACGAACAATATGCAGCCGACGACGGTTTCCCGATCAAGCCGCAAAAACTGATTTACGATTTGCGGCAAGTCATGGGCCCGGAAGATATTGTGATATCTGACGTGGGAGCTCACAAAATGTGGATCGCGCGGCACTATCACTGCGATCGCCCGAATACCTGTTTGATTTCTAACGGATTTGCGGCGATGGGAATTGCGATTCCGGGTGCGGTGGCTGCAAAACTCGTTTATCCCGATCGCAAAGTAGTAGCAGCCACGGGAGACGGCGGTTTTATGATGAACTGTCAGGAGTTAGAAACTGCTTTGCGCGTCGGTACTAATTTTGTGACGCTAATTTTTAATGACGGCGGTTACGGGTTAATTGAATGGAAGCAGCAAGATCATTTTGGTCATTCACATTTCATCAAATTTGGCAATCCCGACTTTGTAAAATTTGCCGAAAGTATGGGTTTAAAAGGCTATCGAGTGGAAGCTGCAACTGATTTTATTCCCATCTTAAAAGAAGCGCTTGCTCAAGATGTGCCTTGCGTGATTGACTGTCCGGTAGACTACCGGGAAAACGCGCGTTTCAGTCAACAATCTGGGGATATGAGTTGCAATTTGTAAGCTAGAAATTAGGAAACGGCACTGCTATAAATCAGGATAGGGCAGTGCCATAAATCAGGATAGGGCAGTGCCATAAATCAGGACACGGCAGTGCCGTTTCCCTACTACGATTATTTTGGGGTAGGGAAACGGCATTGCCGTTTCCTCCATTGGCGTGTTTTTGATGGTTATATCCGATCGCACTCTTCGAGGGCTTTTTGACAATTTGGGATGTAAGGGCGATCGCCTGATTTAATCATACTTGTATGCTTAACAATTAATTAATGAGTGGAATTAATCGCCAAATCACTCTTGACAGCAGGCACATTGCTAAACACTTGCCAAACACGCCACAAATGAGAAGACTGCTTAATAAAGGACGTGCGGCTCATATTTTTAACGATGAGGCTACTATGAATCAGGTAGCTCAAGCCATAATAGAAGATGGAGCATTTACAGGTACGATTCGGGGCTACGATCGTTATGGTATGTTTTTTGTTGAATCAATTGGTTATAGAGTTGACCCGGATGGTAGCCGTCTTTTACTTTATTACGGAGAGATAAAAGTTGATGCAGAAAACCGATACCACGTTACGCCTCGAACCCGACTTAGTGAAGAATAACTGGGAGTTTACAGAGGTATGGATCGATCCAAATCTTTCACCTCCTTATCTGCTTTTGTTACTAGGTGATGCTGAGGGTAATTGTCGGATTTACAATCCGGCTGAGGGTTATAAAGTTGTGTTTTCTAGTAAGAGTTATGATGAAGCGCAGTATTGGCTTTTAGAGGATGAGTATGAACCCGTAGAAGGGCGGCTGAGAGTGTTGGAGTTAGTTTGAATAATTCATGTAGGGGCGATCGCGCTTTTTGACTAATTGGGATGTAAGGGCGATCGCTAAACTTCTCAGGTAATTATGGTAATCTAAAAGTTAGGTAACTAGGACTGGCAAGAATGGAGGAATGTGACAACACAATTTTTCTGTCCATATCTCGATAGTGAGGTTGAACTCACTGAAGAGCGAGAACTACATATTGTCCAGACACATCCCGATTTGCTACAATCTTATCAGGAAAGAATTGCTAAAACTCTAGCTGACCCAGATGAGGTTCGATGTGATTTACGTTTCGGCAATACTCTTCTATTTTCACAGCAGTATGGTAAGGGTCGCAAGGGTAGGTATGTTGTAGTAGCTGTTGTGAATGATACAGATCCCACAGAGCGCTATTGGATCGTGACAGCTTACTTAACAAAAAATGTTACCCAAGGAGAGATAATATGGCAGAAAAACTAACTTTTAAATACGATGCTATTGGGGATATTTTGTACGTCAATAAATGTTCGCCTTATGCAGAGCAAGAATCGCAAGAACTAGATTATGGAATTGTGGCTCGTCTCAATCCTAACACGGAGGAAATTGAAAATCTGGAAGTTATGTTTTTCTCAAAGCGGTTGCGAGAGAGTAATGTATTTGAATTACCGATTGTGGGTGACTTGCACTTGAGTTATCAGGCTTAAAAAAGAATGGATTAGGCTATTATTCCCCACTGTTTGCTACAATTATTTAAGTCAGCTCTAAGGACTGCCATGACTCAAGCTACCTCAATAACAACTGAATATCAAATAACTGTAAGTTCTCCAGTCTGGCAAAGAGTTGAGCAAATAGCCGGAGAATTTAACTTGTCAGTTTCTGAACTATTGGAACAGATAGGCGAAGGTCAACTGAAAGTTGTTGCGGTTCCAGCTAATTCGGACAAATTGAGCGATCGAGATATTGCAAATGCTTTCATTTGGTTAGCCGCGCAAACTGATGTAGCAATCAATGTCTACAAGCTACAAAAACTCCTGTATTACGCTCAAGCTTGGCATTTAGGAGTTTACGGCACGCCACTATTTGATGCAGATTTTCAAGCCTGGATTCACGGGCCGGTTATTCCTGATTTATTAGAAAAGTATCAATGCCAATTTAGTTGGGAACCAATTACAGAGAAAATCGAACAACCAAAACTTCCCCAAAAAATTGGGGAATTTATCGAAGAAGTTGCTGAGGCATATTTTGAGTATGATGATGAAACTTTGGAACGAATGATTTGCAGTGAAATTCCTTGGCTAGAAGCGAGAGGGGATGTGCCGAGAGACGAATCTTGTCATGGGATTATTTCTCACGAATCGATGACAAAATATTATTCTGGTCGTGTTTTCTCTAAATAATATAAGTGAGGGGCGATCGCACTTTTTGACAAATTGGGACGTAAGGGCGATCGCTCTTCTTCTAAAATGGGGATAGTAAGGCTTACTTACTTTCTTCCAGTAAACTTTCAAGCATTGGAGTGAGAATTTTCACGACGGGATTATTTGTAAGTTCCATTAGTGCTGCTACTCCACCAGCTTTCAAAGCTTTAAGTACCTTTCCCTTCACATCAGGTTTTTTTTCAATTTCTTCGATAGCTTTCGCTGCAACTGCTGATTTCTCGGCAACAGTTTCTGTTGGGTATGTCTCAGATAACTGATCTAAAAGCTGCTGAATTTCTTTTGCTGCCTCAGCTAGAGTTTGCCTTTGTTCAGGTGTCATATTTTTAACACTGTTGACAGAAATGCTACCTTTTACTTCACCAGTATTAGCAACGCTACTGATAATATCGCGAGTATTGATTGATTTGTTGTCAGTCATTGCTTATTTCTCCTATTTTGCAAAAAAAATTGAAGTTACTTATCGCTGTAAATCATTAGACATTATTGACAACATCACCTCTAATATGTCCAGAATTGATTGCTGAACCGTAGCTGTTTTCAATTTGGATAGATCTATCTTCAATTCGATCAATTTTAAGAGTATCAAAATTGAATGCCAAAGCTTTTGCTTCTTCAGTGTTCATGATGCTGTACAAAGTTACAATGATCGCCAGAACAAAATCTTTACTATTGCTTGTGAGAATTACTCCTTCCCCTGAGTTCATACCAATGCTTAGCCCGTACTTCTCGACTTTCCGGCTTTTTTCCAGATTGCTATGCTGCAAAAACAGCCAACCCACATAGATTAGAATGAGAATACCAAGACCATAAAAAGCAATAAGAATGACGCCGAGTGCAAGTAAAAACCAATACCATGATGGCACAGATGTATTAATCGCGTATTCTTGTGTGAGATCAGCCAGTGCAACAGTGGATATATTCCGTATTTGATACACTGTATTGTCAAATACAAGGGTATTATCAATCACCTTCAACAAAGATGTCTTAATCAGTGAATTTTTTTTGTCCGAATCACTGTTACCTTGAGGCAATAGTTGATGCAGTTGTGATTGCAACGACTGATTTTGGTGCATACAATACTTTCCTTAATTAAGGTGATTGGTAGTATTTTTCAGCTTGCTTTAGTCTTTGAAGTCGGACTATATATATGTGTTGCAGCTATGCGCCGCAAAGTTGCCCGTCTCGTCAAGAATGTAGATAACACCGTAATTTTTACTCTGATGATACTAATTTTTGTATAAATTTTAAATTCCGTCAAGCCGGAAAAGCCATATTTAGGAGTTTTTTTTATACCAACTAAGTCATAAAAAGTCATCTTTAGTCGATCGAAACCTAAAAAGTCATATTTAGTTAGGTTATAATCAATACAAATCCTTGTATCAACTAGACCAATGGACATTGAAGAAGCTTTAGAACTGTCTGACCATTTGACTTTTACTACAACGGGAAAACAATTAGACAGTCTGCAAAAGTCTATTTTACGTGGTGCTTGGGACAATCAAAAATATCGGGAAATTGCAGAGCGCAACCATCGGTCAGAAAAATATGTTAAAGAAGCTGGCTTCAAATTATGGAAATTACTCTCAGTTGCTTTGGGAGAAGACTTTCACAAGTCGAATTTTCGTTCTAGGTTTGAGAAATGGATAGCATCTAATATTTCAAATTCTGGGAACTGCGTACAGATTGGCAATGATAATATCAATGTCTGTGGCGAAACTGGACAATCTTCGGAAATTTCACAAAAGCGATCGCCCAAAACGCCCCAAAACCCCGAACCAAAAGCAAAACAGCCCCGCATCGACATAGGCGACGCGCCAGAAATCTCGACATTTTTTGATCGCACATCCGAACTCACCACCCTCGAAAACT
>JAUBOH010000008.1:0-43500 GCA_036700145.1 Microcoleus occultus BM001215366 | reverse complement strand
AATCATTGATGTGGTAGTTGGAGCGAAACTTCGTAAAAAAGATTTGAGTTGTGACTACCGTTGCCTCAATGGGGTTAAAAGAGGCGAGAATGCTGTGTCATGTCCGATCAATTGGGTGTATCTCAATTTGGAAAGGGCGAAGCACCCCCAGGGCAGACAATTTATTAGTGAGAATCAGAGATTTACTGCCGTCAGGTGCTTCGCCCCTACGAAGATATTTGCAAAAATGAAATGCATCCATCGATCTTAATTGCCCGATCGCACCAACTACTTCCTTTTTCCTTTTTTCCTGACTTCTGTCAAATCCGTCACATCCGTCACATCTCTTACATTGTTTGTTGCCGAACTCCCTTTCACGCCTGAAAATTGGGTCTAAAGCCTCCCCGTTTAGGGGGAAATCAAACAAAATGATTCATTGCTCCAATGCTCTTCTATCGACGGCTATGGGTAGCTGTCACAGGTCAACTGTCAACTGATGAAGCCAACTTACCGCGCGCAAAGTTTGTCAACCGGCGCCAATTAGCCCTGACAACTTTCTTTTGAGCTAAAATATGCAAAATCACGAACGCTAAAAACGTGTACGCCAGCCAAAAATGCAAACTCCTTCCCACCTCAACCATTGCGGAATTCTGCGGAAACGCATCCGGTAAAACAATTCCGAAAAAATTCACGTTGTTACTTTTGAAAGAGTTAGAAAAAAAGAAACCAGCAATTGGAACTAGCCACATAAAAACATACAAACTTGTGTGGAGAGCAAGATTTTTGTACCATTCCCACGTAAACTTGGGCAGGCGTTTCG
The DNA here is from genome assembly GCA_036700145.1 of Microcoleus occultus BM001215366. Classification (GTDB taxonomy): domain Bacteria; phylum Cyanobacteriota; class Cyanobacteriia; order Cyanobacteriales; family Microcoleaceae; genus Microcoleus. The sequence goes on along the minus strand of JAUBOH010000008.1, from coordinate 42,701 downwards.
TATATTTTTTCCACCCTACCCGCAGCAGAGTCAAAATTCGCAAAGTCAGCAAAGCCATTGTCAGCACTCCTACGGATTTGTGAAAATCGTAAAGGGGGCCTCGAATCAACAATTCTCTAGGCAATTGAGCCATAAATGTACCGCCAATAAACAGCACTAAATAGCTAACTGACATCACCCAGTGCAAGGACATCAATTGTTTGAACGCAGAATTAAATCGGGGTTTAACAACGGGTTTTAGGGTAGTCACTTTTCTTTACCTCCTTAGCGTTTGTTGCACAAGATTCATATAGTATAAACTATGGAACCGTAGTGAGGACTTGATCTCGCACATGAGCAAGGACTAAAGTCCAATACTGCAAACTAATTTTATTCCGATCGATCTCTTCGCACATGATATGAGGCTTAAGTCAACATAGAATTGTTACATCGCCACCTATCCCATGTTTCACTGAAACACAACTCTTTTTTCAGGCTTGCTTTCCGCCAACAAGCTGGCAATCGATCGCCTCCACCAATTCGCCGATGCCCGTAATTTTGAGAATGCTGTAGTGATCAACTCTGAGGTTTATGACTGTCGGAGTCTTTTGAGAGTAACCGCTGTGGCTCTCAATGAATGAATAATCATCACCATTGGCCTTAAAAATAGTTATGGGCGCAATAATCTGCCTCTCAACCAGTTCGCGGAACCTGTACTTGGCTTCATATGTCTGGTGTACGATTTGAATTATTCGTTCCACCAGCTCCAAATCGATGTTTTTATATTTCGAGCAAATGAATGACGCAAAACTACCTTCATCCTTTGCAACCTTCAAACACTCGTCCAATACAGGTCCGGTAATACTGCTTGCAAAAACCGAGAAAAGAATTGCCACGTAGGTTTTGTTGCTAAATATAGCTTGATTGCTATGAATCACTTCATTTTCATTTCGGACTTTTGGCGATCCCGGAGCGATTAAAAAGAGATTTTCTACTTGTTCGCCGGACTGCTCGAGCTGATAGGCAACCTCAAAGGACACCCGGGCCCCAAAGGAATACCCCCAAAGCGTATATGGACCAGCGGGCTGAATGCGTTTTATTTCCTTAATGTCTTCAGCAGCCATTTCACTAATGGAAGAAAACGGCTTCTCACCCTGGTTGATTCCATGCGCCTGGATGCCGTAAAAAGGTCGATTGATATTTACTTTCTCTGCCAGCAACCTTAAGTTCATTGGGTAGCCCCCGAGTCCGGGCCAGCAATAGACTGGATTTTTTACTCCAGCGGATGATAGACGTACCAGACGCGAGGAAGGTTCAACTTCATCACTGTCAACCTTACAAGCGAGCTTCTCGATGGTTGGAGCTTCAAAAATAGCATGCAAAGGTAAGGTACAATGAAACTCTTTGTTAATTCTGTTGATTATTCCCACAGCCAGAAGTGAGTTTCCGCCGGACTCGAAAAAATCATCTTGCACCGAAACAGAATCCCACTTCATTGCCTTCTTCCAAATCTCGCCTATTCGCTGTTCGGTATTTGTACGAGGTGTGACGATCGGCCGTTCGACCATTTCGATACTCACTTCGTCCGATGATTCCAGTGCTTTAACATCGATCTTTCCATTGGGGGTAAGCGGTAACTTGTCCATTACTATGATTTTGTTAGGTATCATGTAATCAGGCAAAAAGTTGCGTATATCCTCTTTGAGCAACTCAGCAGGGCCTTTCATTTGAACGGCATCTTCCTTCATCCCCTCGCTGATTAATTGCTCGTGACTCACGCGACCGCCAACACAGAAATAAGAAGGTCCAGGTTCTTCGTGACAGGCGCTTAGTATTTTTGCGATCCGCTTTGCTGAGGGAAGATCGTTACCAGTTTCGGAGCTGTATCCCGAAGACAATAGACCAATATTTCGATCGTTCATCTGCAAGTGTTGAAGCTTCCTGCCGAGCGCGACATAATTCACCCATTTACCGCTACTTCTAGAAATCATTGTGATTCCAAAACTTGCCTGCTCGTAGGTGAGCTGGTTGATGGCTATTACATGCCTCTTCAGAATAAGGTCATCTGAAATTTTTTCCAAGTGACCGTCTTGGTATTTGTATTGACCGGCAGGTAGATCGGCGATTCTCCCGGGATGGCTTTGCACGTAGATATCAACCAATTGGGACGATAATGATTCGATCTGAGGCACCATCTCAACAGTGCCCAGGTAATAGTCCTCGTCCGAACACACCAGCTTATTCTTTACAGCGGGCACATAATCAACATCTCCGACACTAAGCTTGTATGCTGGTAGAATCTTGTCAAAAAGACCCAACATGTGACCGGCTTCAATTTCAAGTACCTCCTGAATATTGTTTTTATAAACGGGTTCGATAGCCGTTATTTTGCCGATGAAGTGTATTGTGATTCGCATCCTTTCCGTACTATCTATTTCATTTATTAGTACCAATTGATGGCGCCCCGGATGGTAATAGTAGTAACCGGATTTCAAGCCAGCTATGTTGACTAATTCGAGATACATTTGCGTTGCATACAATGCGCCCGGTGATGCGTAACCGTACTTGGGCAACAGACGCTCATCGCTGTGAAAAGGACCGAAATATCTTAAAATCTGACCTAATTCTGTGAGGCTCAACGCATCTAAGCCAAAAAACCCGGAGCAACTGTGAGTCTTAGCGCTAGTAACTTGCCTGTCCATTAGCCGCACAATATCAGCTTTCTGGACGCTCCCTCCCTCGAATAAACGGTAGGATTTCCGAGCAAACGACAATCGTCGCTGTTCCTCGGTCGGTGTTTTACCTGGAAGATCGACCACCATATTGCTGCCGCTGTCGTCGATATCCCTATATCCGAGATTCGACAATTGAGCTTTGACTTGAAGCTTGTTTTTCTTCGACAGATGGTGCTCTGCGTGGATACCCCGATCCATCAAAGCGGCTTGCTTAGCACTCAATTCAATACATGCAATCAAATCAGAGTATCCGGTACGGGAATTTTTCTTCACGATAACAGCGGCGTTCTTAACCCAGTCATGCCTTTCAATCTCCAGCTTCACTTCGTCGAGTTCGATCCGAAACCCCCTAAGTTTCACCTGATTGTCCGCCCTACTTACGAACTGAACAGTACCATTTGCCTTCCAATAAGCTAAGTCGCCAGTCTTATACACTTTCCCGCTTCCCGATCTTGCCGAAAACCTGTCGTTGACAAATCTTTCCTCAGTCAACTCTGGTCGATTAATATATCCGCGCGCAAGCTGAACGCCACCGATGTACAGCTCACCGATTTCTCCAACTTGTGCTAGCGATTGATCGTTGTTGAGAATATAAAACTGAGTATTGTGAACGGGTGTGCCGATCGAGATTGCCGAGGAGCAATCAGCAATTGTGTTTTTATCAATCTTAAAAGCGGAAGCATTGATAGTGCATTCGCTCGGGCCGTAGAGATTAGTTAAGTCGCATTTTGGCAGCGCTTCGAGGCATTGTAGCGCAAGTTTTTTTGACAGGATTTCGCCACCGCTGAATATCTGTGTGAGTGATTTACAATTGTGGAATAGGTCGGTGTCGATAATCGCCTGTAGCAGCGTCGGAACGCATTGCATAGTCGTTACATTATGCTGGATAACGGTCTGAATTAATTGTTCTGGATCTTTGTAGGCTCCGGGGCTGCTCATAATAAGTTTACTGCCACAGCAGGACGCAAGAATTTCCCATTGTGCTGCGTCAAAACTCATTGGTGTTTTTTGCAAAACAACTTTGCTTCGATCCAACTTAGAAACAGATCGCATCCAATTCATCTGATTGATAATACTGCGGTGTTCGATTGCCACCCCCTTCGGCTTTCCCGTACTGCCAGAGGTATAAATAACATACGCTAAGTTGTCCGAACGCTGGCGGTTACAGGGTATATTTGTGCTAGATGTTATCTCAAACTTCTCGGCTGCTTCGAGGGTAACAATTCGCGTATCTGAGGGTAATAGTTCCGCCAACCTAACGCACAGCTTTTCCTGTGAAAGAACAATTTTGACGCCTGCATCCTCTATTATATATCTCAATCGGTCTTCGGGATATTCTGGGGATAATGGCAAATAAGCACTACCTGAGAAGAGAATTCCCCAAATCCCAGCAACCAATCCCAGGGACGGCTCGAGGAAAATACCCACACATTCATCAACCTCTGCACCAAGATGCAGGAGATACGAACCTAAACGCGAACTGATTTCGGCGAGTTCTCGGTAAGTTAGACATTCATCATTACAGACAATCGCTTCGCTGTCGGGCCGAGCCTGTACTTGCTCTCGCAACAAATCAGGAAGAGATTTTGCAATCGCATCTTGTGACTCTCGGCTCTCGGGCTTTTTAACAGACAAATTTTTTGATTGCATAGCTAATTCCCAATTTTTCTAAATACTTGTTCGTTTCAGTCTGGTATTAAACAATTACTCGTAACTGCACGCTCAATATGTAGGGAGAAAATGAAATTTTTGTCGAAAAATAAGCTAGAGTTAGAGTTGACAACTCAGGTATTTTTGTTAGGTGCGTCTTTCCTTAATAGAGAAATTTCAGCACCAAAATTTCACTAACTAATTGAGCAGTTTTTTTGATATTTTTAGCTCCATCAGCTAATTTAATTTTGGCTATATTGAATATATAAAATGAACAAACTACGTTTGTCAGCAATAAAAAGTTAGAAAAAGTTATATGATTTTTATTCGTTAGTTGCAGCCAAAAACAACCGTACAATCGCAGTTAACCCGAGCTAAAAACACCGCCATGACCGACACCATCACCGCCGAACTCCAGCAAGCCGTCGGGGGTCTGCTCTGTCAAGCGCGATTTCTGCTTTCTTTGAAGCTGTTAGCCGATCGTCACAATGGGATCTCATTCCGGCAAACCTCTTGCAACTGACGAACCACTCACCCGATTCACCAGTCAAGGAACTTGAGTCTAAATTCTAAATAAGGTGTGCAAAGATTAAACTGTCCAGTCACCCTATCTTGGTATTGGCTTCAGCGGGATGATGGCAGTCTAGAAAAACGTTTTGTTTGATCCCTGTTTAAGTCCCATTAGTGGCTGGCGACTCGATCGCTCGGGCGATTCTACGCTCTATGCGGGCGAGCGTACACTCCATACGGAATCATGACCGCACCCAATTTGCAGTCGGCGCGATCGCCTCTTCCCTGAGATTTATCTAATTGAGAATGGTGCAATATATCAGTTTAATCCTCTTGTGCCAGTGGAAAGGGCGGAACGTGCGTTAAATATCTTGACATTAAAAAAGTTAAGACTATAATTGTCTTGGTGTTAAGTATCTTAATGTTGAAATAAATAAGTTGGAAGGTTTTAAAATGGGCGGACGGACGATTTACCTGATAGCTGCACTTGCAGGCGGGGCGATTCTACCTGTTCAAGTTGCTCTTAACACGCTACTGCGACGTTATGTCGGTGAACCGATGCAGGTTACTTTTGTTTCATACTTGGCAGGGACACTAGCATCGCTTGCGGTCTGCTTCGTCGCGCGGTATCCTCTCCCCGCTTCAGCTTCCTTGGCTCAAACCTCCTGGTGGATGTGGATTGGTGGATGTTTGGGCACGTTATATGTATGGTCAACGATTTTCGCAACACCTAAAATCGGAGCCGCGCTTGCACTTGCTTTAACGATCACCGGTCAGATGATTGCCGCACTGTTTCTGGATCACTATGGTGCGCTCGGGCTTGCAAAGTATTCAGCCAGTCCAATCCGAATTGCTGGAGTGGTAATGGTGGTACTGGGCGCTTCGTTCGTCGGATATGCCAAGCATTAATTAAATGATGACTTAAGCCGCGCTTGCACCACTTACATTATTGGGACTGCTGAAAGCTGATCTCGTGAGACTTTCACGATGAGACATTTTATCTTGGTGATTTATGCCTATACTTCTTTTCTTTGACATTAACTTACTGGGGGATTGAGAAGGTGATAATATAACCAGCCTTAGCGACTATTGGCGTTAAAATCTGCGGCTAAATACTATTAACAATTAGTTGTATGTAATAGCTCAATAAATTGCTCGCTAAAAAGAAGTAGTTATAAGCTTAGTATTTGATATTTTTCGCGACATTAAATAAGTCTTAAAATATCCATTATACTTTCTTTTCTATACCTTTAGGCAGATATTACAAATCAGCTCGATAGAATACGATATTATGAGTTTTGAAAAAAAAGTTTAAATCAGAGTCTAACGCTAAATTTCAAAATGATGGTTGCATCTATGTTTGCTAATTCTATGTCTGCTGAAGAAGCTCTAACTGTAATAGATGGAGTTTTGGGAAACGAACAATTATTGAATAACGTTCAAGTTACAGTATTCCTAAAATCGTGGCAAGGTTTATCGTATTCAGAAATTGCAGAAATTTCTAACTACGATACCCTTTATATCAAATTCGTTGGTTTTAAGCTATGGCAATTACTTTCGAGGTTATTAGGATGTAAAGTTACCAAAAACAACATTCATTCCGTGCTCAGAAAATATTCTAACTGGACTTACGCAACTGGCGCAACCACTCGCGGCACCTTCCTTCCAAAATCAGAAATATCATAATTATTATTCAGCCTATATTCCGTAGGTCTTTAAACAGAATTGATGGCTTTTTTGAGTTAAAATGAACGAGTCAGAGTCAAAGAGGAAAAAACAATGAATTAGCCCAAGAAGCCATAAAACTCCTAAATTTAGATCGTATAGGAATAGTAGTAGGTATAATAGATGAGATCGAACTACAGGTTAATGAATTGACAAATTAACCGACAATGCGGTGAGTATTTCAGAATGATTAGTAAGACAACAATCATGTTGCCGGAATTTTGATGTTTAATTTATGAGGAATTAGTTCAGCAGCTCTAAGAAGGAATGTATTAGGCGATATCTATGAGTTTAAATTCATTGTATCGCTAAAATCTGACAATAATGATACTCAAAATAGAAAACGTAGGCACAGATATTTTGATACAGTGAATGTATGAAAAACCTTAGTTATCAAAGTCAGAACTGCGGAATGTGGGTTCTTAACAAAGGAGATTCAAACTCGACGTTCAAAGGCAAGCTTGACGCCGAGTCCGAACAGGATCGCGCCACTTGAACGATAGAGCCATGCAAGAACGTTGAGGCGCTTGCGAAGCCAGCCCGAGAGGATGCCCGCAAATAGACTAACCGATGCTTTTATTAGAAACGTAAGTATGGCAAAAGTCAGTCCTAATACCATTATTTCCAGCGGGGTATGGGTCACGTTCGGGTGAATAAACTGAGGCAGGAAGGCAAAATAGAAAATGGCGATATTCGGATTGGATATATTAGACAAACAGCCATCCATGAAAAGTTTTAAAGAAGAAGATTGGGTGGAAATGCCAAGCTCAAGCTTACCTTTCTTGGTGAGCAGCAAGGTAATGCCTAGATAGATAAGATAGGCAGCACCAAAAAGCCTGAACGCCATAAACAGCCACTATGATGTGCGCAGTATCGCGCCAAGTCCAAGCGTGGCAAGAATAGTATGACCGATCAATCCGACACTGACGCCGGCAGCAGTCACCACGCCAGCGCTAGAACCTTGAGTCACTGAGCGCGACATAACGAGAATCATGTCTTGCCCAGGCGTGACGATCACAGCGAGAGATGTCACAATAAACAGCAACCAGGAAACTTCAAGCATCATTGCCTCTAATGTTGGTAATCGTTTACACTTCCCCCCCCACCACCTTCAATAAAAAATCCAGGGGTCCGACAACTTTGTAATGGGAATATTTAACAACTATGATCTCAGTTGATCGGACACGCTTTATAGCCATTTAGACTTACTATTCCTCTTCTGTTACTCTGCAAAACAAAAAGAGAAGGTAACTTTTAAAATTATGACTGGGATTAAGCTGTTCTGCATTTAAACTACACAGTCAAAATTTGATAAAGTTCTTGTGGGGTGGGCCTAAGAGTCCAGCCCTGTCAAGGTGTATGCTGAGCCTACTTGACACTCCCTCAAATCCTTGAAATCTCGTTGGCTGCGATCGTTCGATCTGAATGTTTTTCAACCGCTCACAACAATAAATCTTGTTTATTATCGATCGCCAATCGGTAGGATGACGTAAATAGGTCGTGCGGAGGTCGTTAGCGCAGCCCTCGAAGAGGATCGCACCTTGACAGGGCTAGTATTTATATTCCATCTTAAGCAATCGTAAACAGCCTTGCTTTCTCGCTATTCTAGATACCGAGTTTTTTTGCACTTAGCTGTTTTACTGGATATAAAAAAATGGAGGATGGATCTTTTGAAAGTCGATCGAAATCCTGAATCATCTGTTCCTCCAGGATATCAGTTATTTTTCCCGTAGAGCGAAGGGTGGAAGATGCGCTGAGAAATGTCGCTCTCATATAGTCAAGAAATTCCTGTCTTTTTTCAAGCTCATTTATCCGTCCATCTAACAGAGGAGAAACATCAAGTAAGTGGATGTTGATAAATCCTGCTTTTGAAAACAGATAGCCTAGCTTTATGCCAATGTTGGGATCGCCACTAAAATCTGCTTGCTGTTGATTAAATGCTTGCCAATAAGCCTCGATACCCTGGCATTTAGGAAACGCAAATACACCGTTGTTGAACACTTCCGTACAATAAATTACTCCCCCGGGACGCAAAACACGAAGTGCTTCCTGCACCACAACGGAGGGTTTTTCAAGATGCTCCAATACAAAGAATATGCAAACTGTATCAAAGCTACCATCATCAAATGGCAAATGGTAAGCATTACCTTGTTGGAGTCTGACTTTACTACTGTCAATCAGGGGTTTTAGGAAAATGTGAGCGCGTTCAAGTTGAGATTGCGAATTGTCTAGCCCAGTAACTTTAAGATGTGGATGATGTTGGAGTATTGTTGCTATTTGCGATCCTACTCCGCAACCTATCTCTAATACGTTGGTTGAACCTGAAAAATCTAAAGTTTTATGAATGTATGATTCAGTAAATTTACCCTGTTGGATTAGCCGATTCTGCTCAATCTGACTAAATGTATGAATGTAGTTGACTGGTTCAACTAATGTCATAATATACCTTTCCTACTAATTACTTGTTTGACAACCATGAATTGAAAATGATACGAGACACCAACTCATATTATCTTTATTTGGATTATGCTACTACTTGCATTGATTGTGCGCGAACTTTGACATTAGCATATCTAAATATCTAGTAGAAGTATTTAGCCTATACATTACTCCGCTAGTAATATCAAATGCAGTATCTGGATTTTTATCAATGACTGGAGCGATGACATTTTTGAACCAATTTTGGGCGTGAACTGCATCGATTTTAATATGCTCCTTGTGATACTCAGCACCTGATGATTCCAAACCATTTCTCAGCCAAGCAGCGATGACATTCTTGAACCTTCTCGGGGTCATAAATTCAGTAGCTGCAAAATAGCCAATAGCTTTATAGAAGTATTTTCTTCTTAGTGAAAGCATCACTGAAAGATTTCCACAAACTAAAGCCTCTAGAGCAAGGTCATCATTACATTGTGTAGGTTGAATACCTAGATTAGACATTGTTTGAGAGAACATAACAGTGTGCATTCTAGCTTGATTGCCATTCCCCATTTCATCCCAGTAATTTGAGGCTATTTCAAGCTTAACGCCATCATCCGTACCAACTTGAATCAAAGCAAGAAAGTCATCAAATCTAGTATCTATGGTTGTCTCCTGGACTAAAAAGTATCGCAAGTCTTCAAAAGTAGCGTATTTGTTGAGGTAATCTTCATACAAAGAATGATTGTAGGCTGGATGATTCTGAATAATCTCAAGTATCCACTTTGTATACTCGTGAGATTCCAGAGGAATGTTGCTCCAAATCGACGAAGGAATTAATTTATCCTCATCTTCCAGAAAATACTTTTCTATCTCATTGCGGATGCCATCAATTATCAAAGATGATTCTGCGGTTTTGCTGCGATGATCGGGAATATTGATGTGTAAGCCATATATCTTGTACAAAATTTTATGGATAGCACTCATGCAGTATACATTTTTATGTTTGTATGCCAGATTGCAGAATGTTCCTAGTTCAGAAAATAGCTTTATTCTCGTTTTTTCTTCTTGAAAAATAGAGTCAAACTCGGTGCCATCTACACAACTCATTTGTTCAACTATAGATAACAGATCTGTAGCTTCCGACTGCTCAATTAATGTGTACATAAGTGTAAATTACTATGACAAGATTTTCGACAAATAACCGAACTTCGTAACATTGCTCTTCTGTCCGAATACCTTTTTTGAATAGATATTACTCCAATGTGAGAGCAGACTGGACTTCAAGTAGATTTAGTTCGTCTTTTAGACCCAGATTATACCACCGTACTAGGTTTAATAGGCTAATTTAGTGGTATTTGTTTGCGATTACTATCATCTACTAACCGTAATGTTCATAAATCCGCCTCAAGACAGATTTTAAATAGTAGTTATGTACTTTACAAATTAGCCATAATATGCAATTAAAGTACGAAACAAAAGTTGCACAGAAAAACAGAAAGTAAGGTATGCCTTTAATGGCAATCATTCAGGAGGTTTTGACGTTTTCGGAGAAGAGGTGAAATATAGTTGTGCTTGTTTAGATGCAGTAACAGATCGCAGCCAAAGGAAAATTACTGCGATTCGAGGTGGCGAATCAGTGTCGCTCTCAATTAGCCCTTGAAAATCCGAAATTGCCGAAAGTCCTTAATTGGACTCAACAGCGAGCGTACAATTTCAGTACAACTGAGGAACTACCGCCACCATGACCGACTCCATCACCGCCCAACTCAAACAAGCTTCAGAGGGCTTGCTCTTCTCCACCGAATCTGACGCGCCCTTCGAGGTTGAAGAGTGGAAAACACAAGGAAAGCTCACCCCGGCGAAACTCCTGCAACTGACGAACCACCCGCCCGACGCCCCCGTAGAAGTAGCGAGCGTTGACGAGTTCTTTGCGATCGCCACTCAAGCAGAAAACTGGCACGATGAAGAGGAACGGGAGATAGTGCAGCGGTTTCAGAACTTGGTGAGCGTATTGAAGCAGAATTTATCAAATATCCAGGTTTACCGAGTGGGCAGTATCAACATCGATGCTTACATTGTCGGAGTGACCCCCAATGGTGATTGGATGGGGCTGTCAACGAAACTGGTAGAAACTTAATTACTGGCTATCCGTTTTACTCTCAATTACTTGCTGAACCTGCGGTGGCACATTAGATAAGAAATTCAGCCCAGTCTCCCGCTCAACCTGTTTCACCGATACTCGAAAAGTTTTCCATCCCGAACCTTTGACGCTGGCATTGTTGGGCATCATCACAGCGATCGCCCTGGTGTTTGCCGTAATTCCCTGTATCCCCAATCCTTGTCTATCCAACACCGCAATAACTTTCCAAGTCTTCGTCGGTACTGCAATCTTCTCTGTTTTGCCGATCGCGCCTTGCTTCCCCACTGGCCCAGCGATGATGTAAAGTTCTTTGCCGGCACGCACCAATTCGCGACAATACTCTTCCAAATCCCCCCACACGCCTCTGTTGAGTTCTGGCACTTGAGGCATCATGTTGGTCATCAGGAAAGTGCTGCTGTTGTCCGCTTCATTGCCAGTGCGATCGGCGCTGGGTGCAATGTGTCCCCGGTCGTAGCCGCTTCCGGTGTAGTCGTTGGGACGCACTTTGTACGCAGCAGCGGGGAGCGCGCCGTCGGGGCGGAAATCGTTTTTTCGGTCAGCCGTCCCCATCCAAGATTTATTCAGTTGCCACGAAACCCAGTTGGCGGTCTTAGTTTTGTTGTTGTAGGAGAGCGCGTACTGCGGTTTCACCATTAAATAGTTGTCGGTGCTGGCAACACTAGAAGCTGCGTTGCTCGGATTCCCCAGGAGCAAGTTGGGGTTATTGGCGGCGGATGCGACTGGTTCCTCAGTTTCCGGTTTGGGCGTCCGACGCTGCACCTTTGGTTTATCGCGAACTTGAGGGAGTTTAGACGGCGGTGATGGCGAAGTCAGGTTGCAGCCGCTGACAATCCCCACCACCAACATCAGAGCGATCGCCCCCCGCTGCCAAAATTTCCTCACAGTCCGCCGCTCCCATTCTCATGTCAATGCCAAGCTTACCAGCAGCCCGACACTAAACTGAATGAATGCAGCACCCGTTCCACAACAGGGGATTCTCTACGTTGAGCTTTTAGATGTCCAAGCATTCAAATGTCTAAACATTCAAACATCTAAAATTAGGGCTTTCCCATTGGGGTCGAACTTTTCGATCGCTCGACTGAAAACAGAGATAGTTGCCGCGATCGAGCACCGTAATCCCCAACAGGTAGACCGTTCGTGCGGGCGACTCAAAAAGGAATCGGGAATCGCAGGACGACACAGTTTCTTGTTTTTAAAGGAGGACTCAAATGCTTAAACATTCAAACATTCAAATGTTTAGATGTCAGAATCGGCATCGAACTGCTGGAGGTATTGAGCCACCGACTTTTCCACAAGGGAGCTCATTTCCCGACCCGACTGCGCTGCTGCGGATTTGAGCTGGCGGTGCAGTTGTTTGGGTAAATAAACAGTAGTGCGGACAAAGTTGGGGTCTTTGCTTTTGGATAGCGCGGTGCTGTCCGAGAGGTCGGGTTCGCCAGGTTTTAGTTTCTTAGCCTTCAGCAAATCGTCAAAGCGGCTCACGGGAGTATCTCCTTGCCGACAGCGGCGTAGCATCCCCAAGCAGCTTTGGCGTAGGGGTCTTTGATATCGCTGACGGGAACTCCGGCGAGAGCCGCCTTTTGAAATACCGCCAGCCTCCTCACGTCAGACTTGAAGATGGGCAATCCCGCTTTTTCGATGGTAGCCCTGGATTCGGCACCGACTTTACTCGGAGCGGGCGGGATGACCGTAAGCAGGATGCGGTAATTGGATTGCAAAGAATACAGAGCTTCCACCATTTGCAGCATAGCGCTCAGAGCCATAGCATCGGGAGAGCTGGGCAGTATCAGCAAATCGCACCCTTGGGCTAGAGTTTTCAGGTCTTCAGGAGTCGGTCGCGCCGGCGTGTCGATGACGATGTGCTCGTAATCCCTGGCATAGCGCACCCCTTGCTTCTCATCCACCACTTTGAAGGGCAGGGAACCGCGAGCGGCCCAATCTAAGGCACTGCGGTTGAGGTCGCCATCAACCAGCAGCGCTGGCGCTTTGGTTTGCAGGTAGGCCGCTAAGTGCAGCGCTGTGGTTGTCTTTCCGACTCCGCCTTTAAACGAGGCGACTGTCACGATCATGGTTTTAATCTTGAGTTCATCACCCTTATTTTACAGTTTAAACATCTGAATGTCTAGATGGCTGAATGTTTGAATGTTTATGTTATCCCATTGCTCTTCATGAATGAGACGAACCTCAAAACCGAAGCTTTGGAGTTGTTGGGAAAACTTGCACTCACCATCAAGCCGCGATCGAATCGGCGATTCACGCCAAGCAAGCGATCGCCGACTCTTCGTCGGGTCAAGCAGCTTGGCGTGCCGGACTTTGGCGGTCAGCCCGCTTCATATTCGGGGAAAAAGTACGGCCAAGTGTTCAAGGAAACTACGGGAGCGTTATCATGAGCGCCAAGAAACGCAAACCCTTGGATAGCGTACTCGAAGAGTTTGTCTTCGGTACAAAGGAAGCTGCATTACTACCAACAGCACCGGAAGTTGCACCGCCAGCAGCAACACCAACAGCATCGCTCAGCATCAGAACCGGAAGCACCCGCAGCAGAACCCATCCCCGTTCCATCCACGGAGAGCAGCCTGACTCACAGGCTCCAAGCACCCGATAAAGAAGCGACGGTCAGGTTTACCGTTGATATGTCCGTCGGGAGAGCACCGCCAACTGTCGGTGCTGGTGGCGCGGACTGGGCGCAACAAAGTAGATCGGGGTGCTGCTATTTGACGGACTCAAAGAGCTTTTGCGGGGCGCGAACTCCCTGTTTGCGACGATCGCTTTCTGCTACTTAGCCGAACCAGCAAGTATAAATTAATACCCTAAATTCTTTAAAAAAAAGATATGTGTAACAGGAAATAAAGGTTAATGAAATTTTAAAGATAACAAGTTTTTTTTTGTGCAAATTGAAGTAATCTATCTGTTGAGGCAGAAAACCAGCCATAAAACCAGCCAGACATAACTATTTTTAGATTAAATGGCCGATTTAACTCAAATTCCTGGAATTCAAAGCCTCTGGGAAAAAACGTCTGGTGATTCTCGAATTTGTGTAGCGGTACTCGACGGCTTAGTAGACCGGACTCACCCTTGCTTTGCTGGAGCTGACCTGAAACGGCTGCCAACATTAGTCCATGAAGAAGTCTGTACTACCGGTGCGATGTCTTTGCACGGTACCCACGTTGCCAGCACGATTTTCGGGCAGCACGGCTCGGAGATACCGGGAATTGCCCCTAGGGCGTGTTTTCAAACTCGTTGTATCCTGGAAATAGCGATCGTAAGCAGGGAAAGATCATGAACTTTTGGAGACTTAAGTACCGAACAGTGGGAAAAGTTAAAACCGCTACTTCCCCCACTTAAACCCCGAACCGGAAAACCCAATCACGACCATCGACAGGTTGTCAATGGCATCCTGTGGATACTCAGAACAGGGGCTCCCTGGCGAGATCTGCCAGAACGTTATGGAAAGTGGGAAAGCATCGCAACACGGTTTTATCGGTGGCAAAAAGCCGATATTTGGCAGCAAGTCTTAGAACGCCTACAAGCCGATGCGGACAAACTCCGAAACCTAGACTGGAAAGTCCATTACGTCGATGGCACCGTGATTCGTGCTCACCAACACGCCTAAGAGTGGAAAAAAGGGGGCGAAGTAGAGGAGAAACTAGGTCGTTCTCGTGGTGGCTTTAGTACCAAAATACACATCCGTTGCGAAGGTAAAGGTAAACCGATGACTTTTCTGCTCAGCCCTGGTCAACGTAACGAGTCAATTTTTTTAGAACAATTGATGGAACAAGGGGCAGTCAAGCGATCGGGTGCAGGTCGTCCGCGTTTACGTCCTGACAGAGTGGTAGGGGACAAAGGTTATACAGGTCGTCGCATCCGTAGTTATCTCACAGAGGCGAGGTATCCGTTTTACCATCCCACGACTGTCAAATGAGCCCCGTCGAGGCCCTTTTAGCCGTGAAATTTACCGTCAACGCAACATTGTTGAACGTGCGATCAACCGACTCAAGCAATTTCGTCGGATCGCCACCCGATATGAGAAGCTGGCTGCAAATTATACAGCCATGATTACGATCGCCTGTATCTGGTTATGGTTGTAGTTTGAAAACACGCCCGTAGGGATTGCGTGGAATGAAGATATCGATCTGAGTGAGTATGAGCTTTGGAAAAATGGCATGACGGTAGCAGAAGGTGTAGGCATGGCCCATCGTAGACATCCCTCAGTTAAGATGTAGGATGGCAACTGGGTTTTTCTATTATTCGTAAGTGTGATCGGCTTCGCTGCGGCCGTTGGCGATCGCACTAAAAAATAGGATCGGCATCCTGTAAATAAAAGGCGATCTCCCTTCTCCCCATAAAAAAAGGCGATACCTCTGGCAGGCGTTGCATCGCAATCCGGTTAAAAAAAGCGATGCCTCTGGCGGGCGTTGCCATCGCACTTTCTGAATAAAGAAAAGCGATCGCAGTCCCGTAAATAAATCAAACAAAAAGCGATGTCTACGGCGGGCTACGCCTACGCATTACAAGATCCGTAATCGCAATAAAGCATTGGGTGGGTTAAGCTTTTGCTAACCCACCCAATTTAATGATCGTGATACCGATGGTGCGTTAACGAAGTGTAACGCACCCTACAAGATCAGGCGATCGCCCTTCTCCCCCCAAAAAAGCGATTGCCTTTCCCACATTCTCCCAACAAATCACTCTTTGATCAAGTTACGTCAATCAAACGATCGCCGTGCCAGTTATTAATTTACTAAGACTTTCAACTCCCATGAATAATAGTAAAATTTCAGGTGAGTCAACACTGGTTGTGATCTTAATACTTTTATCGCTACCAAGCTCAATTTTTTGGCTCAGATGCTTTACATTATTGAGATAAAAAGGCCAAATAGATGTAGCGACTTCATTAATTTTTAGAGCATTTAGCATAGCATTGTCATAATTCCCAAAGCTTTGTACCTCCAACTTCATACCGGATACTGCCAATATGTTAACAATAGTAAATTTTAATGTTCCATTATCACCAAATAAACTATTCCATGTAACTATGTCTGGTCCAGTAAGCCATTTATCTGGATTTGTGAATGCTTGTGTAAGAAGAGGATTGGAGAACCAAGCACCAGGTCTGACCGATGGGCTGGTCATTTTATCAAAACGTATCTTAAATACAAATCTATTACCTCCTGCTATTTCATTAAACATCCGAAAAGGTTCGTAAACGACAAAATTTGGCAACGACGGCTCTAAACTTTTATTAGGGCTTGGTGTCATTGAAGTGTCAATACTAAATTCAAATAAACCACCATTTTGTACCGACTGACGAATATCAGTACAGGTTGGTGTGTACATAGGAGTCTTAGGTAAATTAGATGACGGATCCCCTGGCAACCAATTGTTTGTATTTTCAAAGTTCTTCTTGGCTATCTGAAGTATCAGTGAGTCTTGTTGAGATTGAAGAAGTTTTGAATAAGTGCTACTAAGACGAGGTACGTCATTATTTATCTTAAACAGGGGTGCGCTACTTGGAATGATATCCAAAAGATCGAACAACTCATAATCATTTTGAGGGAGTGATAAAATCTTTGGAAAAAATCTCAAATTGCTAAATTTTAGTCCAATATGTGACGCGATAGCGTCGTATATCGATTGTTCGTAAAAATATCTGTCATTCATTTGAAAATTCCTTCGGTTTTGTTGAAATTACCTGAGTTTTGAAATCCGAAACACGTAGATCATAACTCACGCAAAGCCCCTATATGTAGGGGTGCGTTAGCAAGCATAACGGACTGTCCACACTATGAGTAGAGTCCTGCGTAAGTTATGTCCATAGGACTTAGAGATAGGCAAAAAATACCAAATAAGCTTGATTTTTTAGGGCTGCTATCTCTTTAATCCCCAACGAAGACTAGATCATCCTTGAATGTGCCGATTCAAATATAGTATTATCTATCGTTAACTCCTGTGTACGAGTCTTCGCCCGCACACCACCTATCGCAAAACTCGTAGGAATAACACCAACACCGAATATCTGAAGAGACCCTGGCTTACAAACGGTAGTCGTTGTAATAGTTTTATCTGAATTGTACGAGTGAGACTGAGTAGCTTGTGAACTCGATGAAGAAGTATAGAATGGCCAAACATTTGTGCTACTACTGTTCTCGATCATCTGAAAATCTTCTTGGGAGTAAGATGTATGTGATGTAGTCACAATCGAGTATCCATTAACCAGCAATACCTGATTCGCGACATTTTGGCAAGAACCCTTATCGCCAAAAACTTTATCCCATCCCTCTTGACCAGCTACCCATTTACTGGGATTTTTATACTGATCTGTAAAAAATCCCTGCGTAAACCAACCGCCCGCACGTACTTGCAAATAAGCAAATTTATCAAAGGTAATTTGAACTGTAATTCTAGAAGATGAAGCTCTTGCGTTCAATGATTGTGAAACGCTACTAGACGATGTCCCCCAAAAACCTACACCAGCAGCACTGTTACTCCCTGCCCAAGATGTACTAATGTCGCTATTAGCTGTTGAGGAATCAAAAGTAACTGTTGCAGAAGAGCCTGCCTGTACCTGATTAAACAAATCAGCAAATAGGGGCGCATAAATCGGATTGACACTTACGTCACCGTTTACCCAATATTTTTCATTCATGTAATTATTGAAGGCCATCTTCGCCAAAAAGCTATCTGGGTATTTGGCCTGATCTAAAACTATCAGCATATTGCCATTTAATGAATTAAGAGGATTGCTGGTATACAACGTTGCAACAGATTTAGGAGGAATCCCATCGATGTAGTTGTATAAACCCTCAGGACTCGATTGAACGGGCAAAACCCCTTGTATCATCTGAAATTGCTTATTGCTCAATTTTAGCCCATCGCAAAGAGTGTTGTACAAACCGGCAGTTGCATTTGGTAGTGATGGTTGATTTGTCATAACTATGATTTTTGGTAAAAATAGGTAAGTGTTTTTTTTTTCCACATCTATTAGACGTTTCCCAACCCCAATTTCGGAATTTTTCGACTTACACTCAATTTTTCTCCCCCAAAATCCACTCTCAACCCCCACAACCCTTCCTCGCCTTACTTTTGAGCCGCCGCAAAATCTTCTCAACTTCCCCACGAGCCGGATACAACAACTGCTTACTCAAAGCACTTTCATAAGCCTCTATCGCCCCCAACCTATCCCCCAACCCCACCAAGGCTCTCCCCAGCCAGTAATCAGCCATAGTCGGATTAAAAGCCCTTAATTTCTGACTTCCCTCACAAGCGACTTGCCACCATCGCTTACTAGCCCCAACATCCCCCAGCATTCGGTAACTCTCCCCCAGCCACACTGCCACAGGTACTAATTGCAGATAACCCCCTGCTGATAAAATATGCCATCCTGTCTCCAACGCCTCCACCGCTTCCCGATGTTTGAGAGCCAAAGCCAACACCCTTCCATGACAAAACCAAGCATCGGCTAACTGAGGCTGTAGTTTTGTCCCCTGCTTGGAAACCTGACACCCCCTTTCAACCTCTTTGAAGCATTCCACCAACACTCGCCCCGCAGTCGCCCAAACGCTCCAGTGTTGAGGGAAACGCTCTAGCATCTCTTCTACTATGAAAGTTAGGGTGATGTTATCCCCCTCTCCTGTTTGGAGAGTACCCTCGACTCCCCTTTTTAAGGGGAAAGTTAGGGGAAAAGAAGTCATTCCCGCAAGAGGCAAAATCTCGCACAGCGCCCGATAAATTTCACATTCATCGGGATACAGAGCGTAAGCTTTGAGCATCGCGGACGCCGCCTTTTGATATTCCCCCGTGTCAAACAAGCACCGCCCGTAGTAATACCAACCGTGAGGATGATTCGGGTGTTTTGCTGCAAACTCTGCTAACACCTCCACACCTTCGGGCCAATCTCCTCGAAAGATGTGATAATATGCCAGTGATTTGTGAGCCTCAACTCCATGAGGATACTGCCGCAGAGCTGAGACAATCATCTTTTTAGTCTCTTTCCCCTCCTTCCCAGATACCAATCTCATCGCGCAACGCTCATTCAACTGTCGCTGAAGTACCCGGAAATCATCGCCAGCTAAGACTGTCAATTTATGCAACCGTCGCTGTGCTTCCTGAAGGTTCCCCACCTTCATTAGCGCATCATAGCTGTGAATTAAGGCGGCAATATCATCGGAGTTAAGTGACAAAATTGCGTCAAAGGCTCGTAAAGCCCCAACAGGATTCTCTCTCCCCATCTGGAACTGTCCCAAAACCAGCCAGTTAGCAGCGTTATTTGGTTGCAGGTCAGCCGCATTTTCAAACGCGGTGATTGCTTTTTCAGTGTCACCTCGACAAATTGCGATCGCTCCGCTGATATGCTGTTCTGCCGCTTCATTGTCGGACAGCGGTAAGGCACTCCGATAAACCTCGCTCGCCTCAGCTTCCCTTCCCATTAGCTGCAAGAGTTTCCCCAATTTCAACCGCACATCTATTAATTGAGGTTGGCGCTTGATGACTTGACCGAACTCCTCAACCGCCCGCTCCCAGTTACCCATTACTAACAGGAGATTGGCTAATTCCAAGCGTTTCTTCCAGCCAGAGGGATACTGCTCCACATATTGACTTAATGTGTTCAGCTTCTGCTCTTGTCTAGTTAGCTTTTCTTCTAAGATTAGGTGAACGTTCAACTCCACCCCAGAGGAGCTGGTGACTGATACCAAGCAGGAGAAAGTGTTTCCAAACATATGGCGCTTACTTGATAATTAAAAGAACAATCAAAGTTTGTTTTTGGTTGGGATAATGAAGCTATTTTTGGGTAAGTCGCGATGGTTTCATAGGAGTGAAAACTTTCTACTTCGGGTTCTCTCTTTTGGCGCGGTGATTTGGAGGAATTTAACAGAGAATTGTCCGCCCCTGACAAATACCTTGTCAAAGGCTTTTGCAGAATCTCTCGCGCCTGGGAAATTCGTTTGCGAAGGTTATCGTAGGATATACCTAACTTTTGTACTATTTCCAGATAGGATTTTTCCTCAATGAAGTGCAGGATAAAGGGTTCGCGCAGTTGAAGCGGCAAATCATCAATAGCGCGGTGGATGATGGCGGCTAATTCGCAGCGCAAAGCGGCGGCTTCAGGGCTGTGGGAGAAAAAAGGCAGTCCCTCCTCCCCTTTTTCAATCATTACTTCCCAACTCTCAACCCGCTCGCGCAGCCTCTTGTTTTCTCGATGTACATCCATGCAGAGGTTATAAGTGAGCCTGGTCAACCAAGCTTTCAAGTTAGCGATGGCGTTCACAGAATCCCGGCTTTTCTCAAAAGCTTTGAGCATCGCTCGGCTGAGTACCTCTTCGGCATTAGTCGCGTTTCCATCCATCCACTTCAAACAGCAGCGGTAAAGATAATCTCGATACTGTTCCCATTGCTCCCAAAAATATGTGCTGGTATCTGACGGGCGCTCCGACTGCTTTGAAAAGCTAGATGATTCAGAACTTAATTTCATTTCTAATACCTAAACTCTGGCTGTAAGTTTCAAGTAACCTTGGAGGTTATGGTTGGCAGTCACACCGCGATCGTTCTATCAAAGCTGCTTGACACCAATGTCTGGCAAAATACCCCCAATATTCATTCACAGGAATAACCCAAATGTCACGCTCAAATTGACTTGTAAATAGGCGCGAATACACCGCAGCGTGCAACCCAATGTAAAATGACCCAAACCCTTACCGTTGCTTTTTTTCTGCATTTTGTCCAAGCCGTACCTATAGAACCGATTTCATATTTTGAGGGCGATCGCTCGCAGCACTAACGAGCGAGCGATGCGCGTTTGCGGTAGGATACAAAGACGGGAAGGTACGCTCTTATGTTTGAGATAGCAAACAACCTCACTGATAGGTTTGACATTTCAACTATTTTCAACAACGTAAACTTTTTCGATATAAGGGAGATATATCATCTCTAAATCTGGTATTTTCTCTCCTATTCGCGTCATTTACATTTTGTTTACCATACGGTCAGTATCCTCAATAAACTGAAGTAAACTGCACAGCCATCCGTTACATAAAAAAACGCTGTCGCCCTTTAACAATTTGCTATAAGGGTTTAAATGTTCCCGCACTTCGGGAACCAATTAGTCAAGCGATCGTCCCTGATATTGATTTATTTACAACTAACTGCCGAGCCATATTTTTTTACCTACGTAACTCGGCAAGCCCAAGAGCATTTAAATTGTATGTCAAAAAACCATTCCCCCTCTTGTGGAATCGGCGTCCCGCCCGCCCTTGAACCTACAATTTAAATGCGATCCAGCTTATCTTTCGTTCATACCATAAATGTGCAATGCCGGGGGTTTTCTCTCCTCTCAATTTTTTGAATTCAAAGCACAAACTTACTCTCGCAAAAAAAGCAGTTTGCCAGTAAGTCAAGTACGAATGCCGATGCGAATTGTATCTCCATTTTGGCATCTCGCACTTGATTTACCTGCTACCAGCTACGGCTTTCTGCCATGATTAAACAATCCGTACTCGGGATTGGTGAGGAATCAAGAAAAAGAACAAACTTTCAAGGCTTTTAATCCTAATGCGCGCGCATTTGTGGATGGCTGGACTGCATTACATTTCAGACTCGGAAATCACCGGGATTCTCGTCGATCACCTGGTTGACTGTATCGCGCAATAGTTTTTCTAACACGTCAATAAACGAACCGCTTGCTGTTTCTGTAACCCAGGGGTCCATCACTACAGAACGTAGAACGGTGATGGACGTGCCTGATGACCCAATTACTCCCAAACGTTCTTTGTAGGTTTTGATGAATTCTATCCCGTAGGACTTTTGCTCGAAATCCGTCGTGCTCACAATCAGATCGTAAGCAGAGATATCAGTCTCCGGTTTAATACTCAGCTTCTCATAAATCAGTTTGTTGAGTAAGTTTGCCTTGTCTAAATCCTGGTTGACTTCCCCTGATGGAGTCTTGAAGTTGAAAGCGTAGACCAAGATGTTTTCGTCAGGGCCAATTTCTTTCAGCAGAGCCATCGCGTCTGGGTTATTTTGGATCTCCTCATTAGTTTTGCCATCAATCAAATCCCGAACTTGTTGTGTGGTAATACCGTCTGGGAGATCGGATAGAGGAACTACGATGAAACTATCTTCGGGTTTCTCCATGCACAGCAGCCGCGCGTAAAACTTGTCGCAACTGTACAAAGCCTGACCCAAGAGTTTGCCGTACCCGCTTTTTGTGGGTCGAATTACTCGATGGCTCAAGTATACCGCAGCACAAGCCGCGCCTGGTTTAGAACCCTCTATACCGTAAATACCTACCGTCGGCTCAGCTTCGCCGTGAAATATGTAAGGCGCCGCAAACGTAACTAGAGAGCGCATGGCTGAATTGCGGTAGCAAAGTGCTCCAGCCGGGTACGGGATGTAACCTGCTTTGTGAGGATCGACGGTGATAGAATCAGTCTCGCCGAGCGCTTCAAATTGGGTGGTTACATAGGCACTTAACGGTGATATTGGTGGGGGAGCGGAACGAAAGGGTAGGGGTTCCATTTCAAAGTCATCGCGCAATATAGATGCAAAATAGCCTCCCCAAGCTGCATCAGCATGAACTGTAAATTCTAAACCTCGTTTCCGATATTCTTCCCGCAAATCGAGAATTTCCCGCAGCGGATCGACTGCACCTTCTTCAGTGCTTCCCATCACCGCAACTACTGTGTACACCGGTCTTTTTTCTACCAAGCATTTATCGAGATGAGCGCGGAGAACATCTATCTTCATTCGACCGTTCGCATCCACATCAACGTCTTGCATATGGGACGCTCCCATGCCTAGCAGTGCTGCTGCTTTGGGGAAAGAGTAGTGCTTGCTGCCCGGTACAAAAAACAAAGGTTCTGGAACATCGCTCAGGAAATATTTGGCAAACTTTTGTATCCCCAAATCTTGCAGCGAATATTTTGAAACAGCATTTGAGATGACAGTCGAATCAATACGATACTCCGATTCTAGACGAGCCGGCAATCCTAGAATGTCATCGGCTTTGAGGTTGAGCAGTTGCCAAACGGTTAGTTCAATCAAAGGCTTCGCCACCGAAATACCATCTTCGTAAAAAGAAACCTCGATATTTTTTGCTTGTGTCAAGTCGTTGATTACAGCTTGTTGCAAAGCAATGGGATAGAACTTGAGATTTCTAGCTGACCATAGAGCCTCTATATTGGCAACTGTACCTCCACAAGTTATGTGTCCCCAAGGAGTAATCTCTTCCTCATCTTCCGGGATTGTGTATCCCAGCATAAGGCACAAATCGTTACCGACGATAATTTCCAGGTATGTCGTTGCTGTTGATGCTTCAAATGCTACGTTATTGGGGTTGTAAAGCATCGCCGCGAAGTAACCAACCACGCTCGGCATTGTCAAATCCCAGTTCATATGCCCTTGATAGCGCATGCTAAAGAAAGGAACTGACTTTTTGAGAAACTCCAGCAATGAGTGATAGCCCTCATTGAAATTATCCATCGCCTGTAAATATTCTGGAGACTGCTTAATTTCGTCTGTAATGTGCTTGGCATCTTCTGGATGATAATTGTTTCTCCATTTAGCCTGGTCGCGAATTGCTTCTACAATTAAAGTCTCCAGCACGTCAGCATTTTCTCCCTTTGGTCCCATAAACCAGGCTTCAAGGGAGCGCGTTCCTGATGTGCTGTCAAGTTTGGGAAGGTTGGAAGAACGGGAAAGTTCTTGCAGGTTGCGGCGGGCTTTTTCAAAGCCTTGACTTTGAGCGTCTCTTGGAGTGTTCATCAAACAATAATTCCTGTGTTGTTAGGTTAGCGTCATAAATCATGCTGTTGTTTCTCTATTAGTGCAGTACCGATAGAGAGTTTTGAATGAGAGCGGCTGTTAATACAAATAGTTGCTCTCATTCAAGCCTGTAACTGAGGCAGAATTTTGCTAATTGCATTTCATTTGGTTTTAATCGCATTTAGTCCCAGCGAAAGTTTAGCTTCAGTCGATACATTCTCCCGCTTGTCAATCGGACCACAAAAACCAAAAAATCGGTAGTTTGCTCGGTCTGACTTGTTTTATCCGCTTCGACGGTATTTAAATACTTGCGTAGCAGTATAAGTAATAGATTTTACACTTGTCAAGTTAAAGTTATGTTATGGAAATTATATGTAGCGACCCTAAATCAATTCTGTAACTGTTGTAGGAGTTATCGATCCCGGGAACGCCCCGAGTGATGGGGCGAAGGCTCTTAACACTCCGGCACTCTCGATCACCTTCAATCTCTTTCAACTTCCACCTGCAACTGATAAACCCGCAAACTGGGATATTCGCCAATTAGCCGCCAGCAATATCCCTCAACCGTTGGTGAAGGTCGCGCTCCCGGGCGGTACAGAAAGATTGGTTCGTGTCGCATCAATGCAGTGAATATCTCTCGTTCCCTATCCTGCCCGCCATCCCAAATGAGGTGAGCTTTTCCGAAGTAGCCAACACCGATTAAACTGGCGAACAACCATTCTATGAGAGCTTGCTGCTGTTCGTCGGTGAGTGCGGATTGACCGTAAGTATCGATTTCGGGTAGTTGGGATTTGGGTTTGAGAGAGGCGATGAGGGCGGTGGCGAGGTTGAGGTACTTTTTCATAGGTGATGGCGATGCGTGTATTTTTAATATGCGATCACTGTTACTTAGGAGTGAAACAAAATTATGGTTGCCAATAATTTTCGTTCAAATAAATTAATTTTTTATGTGTGATAAATTATAGTTGGAGTATACTTTTTTAGTCCAAATACAATAGCATTTTTATGCTCACTAGATAACAATCTTACAATTTGTTGTTGATATTCCCCAGGTGCCAAACCAAAGAAACGCGAAATCATAGAAGGTAAACCTTTATTATTGTAAAAAAAGAGAGCTTTCCTATAATCCTTAGACAGGATAATACTTTGATACAAATTCATGTTTTTCTCGTAGATTTTATTGACATTAATAGAATCTACGAGTTCCTTAAAAGTTTTCACCAACGATTCTTTTTCTTTACTCTTCTTTGCATTAAACATATTTAGTTTGAACTGAATTTCGGAGGCAGAACGTTTTGCTATTTGATTTTCTAAATTTTTCTCTAGTGTATCAATCACAAAATCGGCAACTTGTTGATAGATGTGTTGTGGATTAAGATAAAAAAAATTGGCAACTACTTCTAATAGTTCGGGGACGCACAAAATACTCTCAACTTCAGCTACGTCCAATGAAAGTATATTAAGTTTAGATGCTTTCCAAGAATCAATCTCATCTTGATGTCTGTAATCCATATCAACAAGACCAAAAGCTTCAACGTGATGAAGGGCTGAGTTGTCCTGCATTGCTTTAGTTGCCTCAATTACTTTTTCACAGCCACCCCGAGGCATTATCAAAAATTCTGGATATACCGCTTGATAAATTTTGTAATCTAAATCTCCTATATCACCTTCAACAAAGAGAATTTTTTTCCTACTTCCTAAAATCTCTAATAAAACTGGTTCTGGTAAAGCCTCAGCTTTGGGAGCTTTATCCCAACTCCATTGACTGCCATCGTAACTTTTGAGCCATATTTTTTGAGCGCCTACTCTAGAAGCAGCAAAATCAATATCATGAGTAATATAAACAAAAAGACAATTCGGTTGTGCTTCCTCAATTTTTGACCAAAGTTTGCTCATTAAGGATCTGTGTAAATGAATTTCAGGTTCATCTACAATTACAATCGAATCAGGCGCTACGCACAGACATTGCGCCATTAAATAGAGAGCTACCCGTTCTCCATCGCTCATTTCTCTTCCCTGATAGGTATTATCAACTGAAATTAAAACACTGATTTTCCCATCTTCAATAACGAGTTCTCTATGGGGTAAAATATCCTTCCAAATATTCAGCAATATTTCATCAGGAGAATTTGGTATTTCAGGACGCTCATTCTTACCTTCGCGCTCCATTTCTCTGACACGTTTAGCTAGTTGACTATCCCTTTGATTTTTTTTAGCAAAAAGAAGAGCAAGCACTCTTTCGTAGTCATTTAATGGAAGCGTTACACTCAACTTAGGACGCTCACTGCTTTGCCACCTGTGAACTATCTTTGTTTGAAGTGGCCCCCCCCAATTTTTGGAATCTTGGCTAGTACCCAAGAATAACTCCTTTTCGGCTTGCTCGATGCTCTTCAGTTGCACGTATTCCGGGAAATCCAGCGACTTTTGCGCTGAAATCCTGTGAACTTTCCCAGGATTCGACTGATTCTGCTCTATCCAAAAACCAAGCCTGCTTTTCCCTGCACCGTTAGCTCCTATGATTACGACTGGCTCGCAGCAAACTAAAGTTTCATTTTGACCGTCTGTCTGTTTAGGAGGAAATATCAATTCTTGCTTCAACATTACAAAAAAAATAAATACGTAGGTTAATTGCAAACTTAAACATATTAACGCAATTGTTCCTAAATTAAAAAGTATGATTGTTATGAATTTCACTTACCAAAAGGCTGACCCCAATATGGCCAGCATTCTTTGTTGAAGGGCGATTTCCACTTATAAATCAGCTCTGACTCTAGTTGCAGCCGCTGTTTTCTGTTAGCTGGCGCTCCGTACCAAAATGCTATGGCTACACTCACATTCAGGGAATAACGCCGATGCAATTCGATGTAGTTGCCAATGTAACTGTGACAATCGTGACTCATCCACCGCTGTTTGGGAGTGCGCTCTGTTTCTCCTACATACAGCAGCAATGGCAGCGCATTGTCGATAACGAAATAAAGGCAAGTGCGATCGCCCAAATCCGGTTTCTCACAAAACGAGAGATTGTGCAGTTCCAGGGTAAACGGGTTTATGCTGTTGGGGTCACAGGGATTAGGTGCTAACTCGAATAGCGTCCCCTGCTGCGGTTGCTCGGCATCTTCAGATTGTTGGTGCTCGAAGATGCGCTGTTTCCAAGAATGCAGAGCCTCCAAACTCATCACCAATTGAGTCGGTGCAGCAGAATATTTAGGCTGAAATTTAGGAAAAAGTTCGAGTTGTTTCACGGATTATCAAGTATTCAAATTTAATAGACTGATGCTACATTAACTTATCCATCTCAACAGCCGTCAAACGAGCTTGAAGTACCAGCAAATTTACTGGGTCGATGGCAATGTTGAAAGTCATTAGTTTGAGAGGTGAAGTAACGCACTTACTCACTTGACTCTCTACCTGTCTCGAACATACGACTAAATCAAAGTCGGATAGCCCTAAAACGTTATTTTGAAAGGATTCTAGGGTCACAGCTTTCGATTCTACATGATGAACGTTGTATTCAATTAACTGCTTCATAGCTTCGCTGCTAGTTTGTTCTCGACACACAAATAACAGCTTGGCATTGCGGGGTAGCGATGAGATATGACTTAATAACTGCATATCAGGCTGCACGTCAATTCCGATGATTTCCTTCGTGGGGTCTGCTATCTGAGCCACGTCCCACAAGTTTTTGATTGTTGTCACTATCAAATCAGCAGATAATAACTGTTGTAATGATTCTGGTTCTTCAGATTCTAATTTCGCCCAAGGAATGGAAATCAAAGCTAATCCAGTTTCGGCTTGAATGCTCGCACTGATGTCGATACTGTCTGGGAAAAAATTTACGAATACTAACTTGATTTGATGGCGCTCTAGAAGGACTGCCTGAGCATAGGCAGCCGCTGAAAACTCCGACACGCTCAACCCACTTTTGGAGGCAGAACGAAAAGCTTGACCGAGTAAATCATAGAAGCTTTTGCGGGCAATTATTTGCTGGACAGACTGGGAATCGGCAATAAAAGTCCCTTTGCCCCGGTGGCCTATCAAATATCCTGAATTAATCAGTTCGTTATACACCAGGGCTACGGTATTGTGGTTTACTCCCAGATGCTTTGCTAAATGAACGACTGGTGGTAACGGCTGATTCGGCTTGAGATTACCCCGTATAATTAGTAACTTAATTTGTTCGGTTATTTGAGCGCTGATTGTTAGGGGTGCCGCTGAATCTACAACAATAGGCGGTAAAATGGGGTCTTTCACATAAGCTGGCATATTTTTACCGTTTTTGTTATTAATTAATATTTTTGAGTAATGTCATCCATAAAATTTAGTAGAACAAATGCTCTACGTTCAGAAATGTAGGTTAATATTTTGCGAGATACTATAAATGCAGTCCAATCTATTCATTAACTTTAAATATCCACAGCCGACCAGCATAAACTTCATTGACCCATAACGGCTTAGAATGGCGTTCTATCGTGCGACCATCTCTCAATTGAGCCTTTTCGTGAATTTCTAATTGTGTTTGCTCGTAAATTTCTGTCATATCCTTGAGGAAAGCGTACGGATTGTTGAATTGTTCCGAAGCACATTCTAATGCAAGTTTCTCTGATAGCGACCTGACAATAACTTCAGGCAAATTCCAGATTTGTAACAGGCTGGGAGTCAATCCATAAATTTGCCTTTGGCTGTTTATTAACAAAACGCCATAGCTCGCATCTTGATTTGGTAACTGATCTAAAATTGGCAACATTAGAAGGCATTAATTGGAACTTTGAGCTACTTTATATCTCTTGCAAGGGCAAATATTTAGTTTTTCTGCTGCATACTTGCCAGTCTGAGATTCTAGTTTTGATTTACTTACTACAGACTCTATCACAATTTAGACACAAAATCTAGTAGATTACACTGATTGACTGGTACGTAAATACTGGTATATGATGAGTCCGCGTGTATCATACAGAGCAAAGAGGAATTTTCCATGCAGTGGTTATTGAATTTGGGAACGCAATACCGCCAGAACCTGCTTTCTGGGTCTTTTTACAAACAACTAGCCTTATCCGAGCATCCAGATGATGTCCGAGGTTGGATTAGGCAACTTTATCACCAATCCAGCGACTTTACCGCATCGCTAGCCATGCGCTATGCGATGTGCAGTGACTTTCGCTATCAAGGATGCTTCGCCCACCACGCTACGGAAGAGGTAGACCACGCGTCGCTGCTGTTGGATTGGATGCACAAGCACGAATTCTTGCAAAATGGAGAAAACCCAAATTCCGTCGCTCCTACCCTGGAAACCCAATCGGTCAGCGCCTATTGCTTCCGTTCGGTGTTGCGAGAATCCTACGAACACCAAGTCATCGCCATGAACCTGATTTCCGAGGGCGTCAGCTTCGATTTCTTCTCGGCGGTCATCCCCGTATTTGCTCGAATTGGCCTCAAAACCAACCGCTATTGGGTCGTTCACCGCGAAATCGACCTAGACCACTTGGCAATGGGCATCGACCTCATCCCCCAGTGCGATGAAGATTCGCCACAGGGTAAAGAATACGCCCGCATCGCCTATGAGACTAGCGTGCTGTACGGTCGGATGTTGGATTCTTGGAGCATCGCCGGCAGAGACAAGGAGAAAACACCCTTGCTTGCTGAACTTGCGGCTGCAAGATAACCGATAGGATTCGCCCCAGAAAATTAAAAATTGCGGTGATGCTGCCCTAGTATCACTGTTTATTTCATTCTTGTAAAACTGCTGGAGTTGACTTTAAAAATTTATGACGCTGCCTTGCTCTGCGATTCCCTCAAACGTCTCGCCATCAACAACATCGCCTGGTTTTCTTCAGTCTCGTCTTTGAGCTCGGACAGCGCCCGTTCGATCCTCAAGAGCGGATGTTCTTCTCTTTCCCTTTTCTTATTCTCAAAAACATTCTTTTGAGATTTAACGATGCGAATCACCTCGGCACACTCGCTGCGCGGACGCAACCGCGCAATCGCCTCTATGCACCGCCATAGCAAATCACTCGACAAATCCTGTTTGCCCTGCCGCACTTTGCTCCAGGTCTGTGGCGCAATGCCACTGACCTCGGCTAATTCTTTGCCGTAAATGTCCGCTTGTTCTTCACAAAGCCACTTTAGTAAAGGTGATACGGGTTCAGCCATTGTAAATATTTATCAAGTAACGTTCATTACTGGGTGAATAAATTGTATATTGTTTTTCACTGATTAGTGAAGCTATTTACCTATCCGGTAATTCTAAATTAACACATCGGTGACACAGACAAAGAACCCAGACAAAGAACCCAGACAAAAAAATAACCCATTGCACTTCAATGCGCCGGGTCAATCAAATTTCATTTAAATAAGGAGTTCATTATGACAGATATTTCAGAAAATAGCAACACTCCCGCCAAAGAAGTCAATTTATTAAAATTTTGGGAGCAGGAGGTGTTGCCCCGACTCACGGCTGACTTGGTGTACGACCATCCATCGCACTGCTTTCAACGAAGCAGCCAGAAGTGGCGGGGAGGTAGCCCGTTTCGCAAAAGTAAATCAGGAACTTCATTTGCAGTGTGGCCCGATACTCTGCGCTTCTACGATTCGGGCTGTGAGTTTGCAGGGGACCCCATCGCCTACATCCATAGTATTAAAGTGAACCGCTGGGAACATCCCAAGGGGCTTGATTGGCTAGAAGCATTGCGGGAAGCAGCTTCGAGAGTGGGAGTCACGCTACCAGAACGCGAACACAGTCCTCGGGAAATCGAAGTAGCGGCAAAGTGGGAAGCGCGCCGGGGGATATTGGCGGCAGTGTACGCTCAGTGTCGGGATTGGCTGTGGAGTGAGGTTGGAAGTGGCGCTCTCAACCACTTGATTGCAGAAAGGGGCATTAGTAGGGAAGCGATCGCCGAGTTGGGATTGGGCTACTACCACAGCAAGGATGAAGTTGCAGCAGCGCTCAAGGAACACAACCACAATTTAGAGATTGCTGAAGAAGTGGGTGTGTTGACCCGTAAGTGGGAAGGATACGTTACTTTTCCCTGGCACACGGCATTGGGTCAACCGCTGACTGTCTACGGTCATTGTCCCACCAAACCTTTGCCGCTCAAAAAGAATCATCGGGGGTGGAAGGGCGAGAGAGATGCCGCTTACCGAACTTGGGGAAAGCTTTCAGAAGCTCAGAAAATAGAACAACCTTGGGTAGAACCAACCATCCCTAAGAAATACGCTTGCTGGAATCCCAAGGATAATGAGGGGGCGTGGTTGGCAACCAAGGAATCGCCACTCTACTTCGATCGAGCCTTGGCGGCGGGTCACAAAGAAGTAGTGGTAGTTGAGGGCGTTACCGATGCAGCGGTAGCTCAGGCACTTGGAGATACCAGGGTTGTGGCTTGCGTAGCGGCTAGTTTGTCGGGAGAACAGGTGCAATCGCTGCGGCGTTCGGGCATCGAGAGAGTCATTATCTGCCTAGACCCAGATAGCGCGGGGGATAAGGGGATTGAAAGCTGCATCAAATCTTTGTTGTTGGCGGGCATCATTCCCTACGTAGCTCCCCGGTTGCCGGTGGGTGAAGATGGCGACGGCGACCCGGATAAATTCATTATCAGAAACGGCATCGATGCTTGGTTGGAACATACCAATTTAGAAAAAGCTCAGCATGGCTTGAGGTGGAAAGCCGGGCAAATAGCTGGTTTATCGGGAAATACCGATGCTGACAAACAAGCAGTGCTCTTAGAGGCAACCAAGTGGGCAACCCATATCAAGGATGCAGTGGCGCTGAGCATCTTCTTTTGGCCCACCATTGGTGAAGCGCTGGGAAGTTCGCCGCCACCCTGGTTGAAGGAGTTTGGCAAAACATTGAGCGAAGTAGCGAATCGGGATGATTCAGCGAGCAAGGAAGTTACTAAATGCCCAGACCGCAAGCGGGATGAGTTTTATCGAAATCTGTGCGACAAGTTGGGTCTAGACTTCAATTACTACACCAGGGGGCGCACCTTTGATGACCTGGTGGTGAGGAAAATATTCGGAATCGACTATCAAGCCATCAACAGTGCCATGTACCGATACACCGGGTCTGGGTGGTGGCAGCGACAGGATGAGAAACGCTGCGAACACGCGATCGCAGCAGTCAGCGAAAAGGTATTCAAACTACGACAGGTTAGTAAATGGGAATGGGAAGAAACGTTCCCCTTTTCTGGTGAAAGCTGCACCAACTCTGCATTCAAGTACGCCATGAAGCGGCTTTATCTGGAACCTCCCGAACACAGGCACTTTAGAGCTTTCAAGAATGGCACTGTTGATATGAGAACGGGGGAACTCCTACCCCACGACCCCACCCACTACCTCACTTCTGCCATTGAATCGGATTACGTTCGCGACCGCCCCTGCCCCGATGTTTTCCTCGACTTCATCACCTCCGCTTTTGGGGAAGACCAACTGGATGCGGTGAGGGCTTACACTTCGATGCTGATCGATCCGACTGCACCCTACGGCAAGTTCGTGCACATCATCGGGCCTTCGGGTTCGGGTAAGGGAACGTTACTCAGACTCTGGGGGGAAATCTTTGGCTTGGAGGATTCCCATTCCGGTGATTTCACAGAATTAGCCAATCCCGAATCGCGGCACCAACACCTGACCGGTAAATCTCTGTACACCATTCCCGACACCGGGGGCTACATCACGGGGATTCGTCCTTTTTACGAATTAGTCGATAACGGCAAACTTTCGGGTCGCAGCCTTTATTCATCCTGCGGTTACACCAAAGAATGGAATTGTCGCTTTGTGGCAGCTTCCGTTGACCACCTACAAATTGAGAACGCGGGTGATGGCTGGGATAGACGCTGTTTACCACTGCTATCCAAAGGGCGAGAAGGATTAGAAGACCCCTATTTGCGCCATAAACTCTCAGCCGTGAAGGCGGATATCGTATCCTGGGCTTTGGCAATGCCCAAAGTTGAACGCGATGCCGTGCTGCTGCAACCTTCCAAAAATAGCCGCATCCGCCTCGCTAAACTTGATGCTGCTACCTATGGCGACCCGGTTCGCAGCTTCATTGACCTTTGCTTGCGACCTTGTGACAGCGATTCCGAAATCCAGAACCACGAACTGCACAGTTGGTTCATTGCTTACTGCAAAGCGCACGGCTACTCGGATAACCGGGGGATGAGCAAGTTTATCTCCCACCTTAAAACTGTCATCCCAGGGCACCACATACCCCGACACCGCAAAGATGGCGAGTTGAAACCAGCTTACTGGACTGGCATGGCTCTGTTACCCGGTGTCATGGTCGATGTTTCCCTAACTGAAGATGTTTCTAACGGCTACCAGGGTAAACCAAACCCGCAACACCCCGAACCTGAGTGGCGGTGTGCTAAGTTCCGCTGCTCTGAGGGTGGTTTACTGGCTTTTGAAGAATGGAGTTATCGGAGCATGATGAAGGAGCGAGCCCTACATCCTCATTCTCCTTACGACCCGGGTCTATTGATGTACCCCGAACTGCAAAACATCGCGCCAATTCAAGAGTTTGAGGATGGCGACCCGAACCATCGGGATACTGCTTCCCTAAACAATCAAGGTGTGGGGGTAGTTAAGAGCCCGCAAGACACCATCCCCAATCAAAGAGGGGAAGAGTTGCCACATCACCCAATTGACCCGAGCGCTTCTAGTCAGAGCGATCCCAATCCAGGAAATCAAGGGGTAAATGGGGTAGAGCGAAGTATCCCAATTGAAACCGAACGCCCCCAAGGTTTACTCGGGATAGATGAATGGGTATCCGAGCTTTCTCAAGCAGCCAACCGAGAGGGCAACTCCTACGAAGCAGTGAAGGGATTGGGCGTACCGAATCACCTACGCCCGGCAATATTCGCTGCACTGACACCCCAAGTAACAGAGCGGCTTAAAGACTTGAGGGAAGAGTTCGAGGGGCGGATTCCTCAAGATATCCAGAAGTGGAGGGAGGCGATCGCAACTTGGTCAACTTTGGATGCAGAAACTGTGAATACTCAGTGGCAGCAGTTTGATTTGTGGAGCAAATGTTTATTGGGTATCGGGAATTGGGTGGAAAACATTGCTCAATCTGGATTATTCGAGTTAGCAGCAGCTCGGTATTCGGAAGCAATTGAATTAGCTATGGGTGAAGCTGAGGAGCTTGTTGATGTGGAAGTACCCGATGCCGATGAAGCAGCAAATACTGAACCGAAACAACTCAATTTGTTGCCAGATTTTAAAGCACCTTCAGATGTCGAAAACAGATTTTTATCCGAATCAGAGGATTGGTTTTAAATATGAACAAACATTGCCCGACTTGCCGTTCTTATAGTGCTTCCCTATTCGGTGATTTAAAGGATGAATTCGCTCCGCCATAATTAGGTTTAGAAACTGGAATTAAGGAAGCAAAAGGGTTATTAGTTTAGGCAAACATCAGCTACTAAAACCCAAATTTTGATGCACCACATTAGGCGGAGTTGCTAACAATTGAGCGCATAGAAATAACCAATCTAAATCGGGAGTATGGAACACCATGCAGATTAAGGAGTCCAAACAATGCAGCGTTGTAGAACCCTCGAACTTTTCAGCGGTATCGGCGGCATCAGACTCGGATTCGAGTCAGTCGGGGGATTCGAGTTCACCCAAGCAGTCGAAGTTTCCCCAAGCGCCAGGAGAGTATACACCAAGCACTTTGGAGATACACCAATCTGGGATGACGTGCAAACCTTCCACGCTGACCGAGGAAAGTTTGACTGCATCATTGGTGGAAGCCCGTGTCAAGACTTCAGCGGATGCGGCAGAAAACGGGGAATTGAAGGAGAGCGATCGAGATTGTGGTGGGAGATGCTCCGAATCATTGACGAGTGCAGACCCGCTTTCATTGGCTGGGAGAACGTTGAGGGAGCGCTGTCTCGCGGATGTCGAGAGGTTATTGCCGGCCTCAGAATGGTCGGATATGCAGTCGAGGGCCCGATCGTCGTATCGGCACAGGAACTCGGAGCGCCGCACCAAAGAAAACGCATCTTTCTTGTTGGATACGCCAACCACTTATCCCAAATCATTAAAGGGACAAGCCGAAGCTGGGAGGAACAAATTGGAGAGTTCCTTGAGGTTGGCCGCCAGTATTCCTACTCCCAGAGCCAACGATGCAGTGCAGGGCTACAACACGGGGGAGAGCGGCGGCATCAATTTGACGGGTTACTTGAGGCTGGCAACACCCGCATCCAGGGACTCCAAGGGAATCTCAGCCATCAAGAAGCAAGGAGCCAGTGCCGCGTTACCCGACAACCTGTACCCGTTCATCAAAGAGAGCGAATCGGCGAATCCGCAGGTGTGGGGATGAATGATGGGATTTCCGAAGAATTGGTGCGAGTCGGTGCTGATGCCCCCTGGCTCTTGGGAATCGATCGATCGGGATGGTGGCGCAGACAACCCCCACCCCTCAAAGCCGGTTTGCAGTCCAAGCGAATCAAAGGGCGGCGCGACTGCATCAACCACTACGGAGCCGCCTGCGTCCCCGCTCAAGCCATCCCCCTCGCACTCCGAATTAAGTATTTGTGGGAACTCGTTCAAAACGTCGGGATTGAGGATTAGCTTCGGGAAAACCCTGCCGTATCTCCCCCATAAAACTGTGACTCGCCGCGCTTGGAAAGACAGCCACGCCCAGAAATTCATTAACGCTTTCAACCAAAATAAATTAGTCAAAGCGCTAGATAAAGACATCCGTTACGGAGGCAAGCAAATTGGTTGGTGTCGGTTGCTTTGCGCTCCCTACAAAGAGCTACTTGCAGCAATGCCCGATGAAGATTTGCAGGCTGAAGGGGGAATGTGTTCGTCAGTTGCAGAGTTCGTCAAGCGCTACTTTAAAGGCGACGGCAGCCTCGAAGTGTGGGTAATACGCTTTGAATTTATTGAACTAGATCGACCAGCACCAACTCCGACTGCGGAAGCTCTTGGTGTATACTCCGATTCTGCAACTAAAGCGCGGGGCAATTCTGACATCACTTCGCTAGCCGAGAGTATACACCAAGCTCAATTAGCTCCTGTGATTGCATCTTTTGACTCTGACAGCATTACGCGGGGCAACTTGCCCCTCAGTTCGCGAAACTATAGTATACACCAAACATTGTCATTAAGCCTTGGTGTATACTCAGCAATCCCGAATACAGCTAACAGCAACTTTGCCGTTGCTCTACCAACTTCGAGTATACACCAAGCCTTATTAGCTCCCCTTGGTGTATACTACGCACTTGAGCGTAAAACTAACAGAAACTCTGCCTTTGCTCTATCAACTCAGAGTATACACCAAGCCTCACCCGAACATCAAAGATTTCCTGGTGTATACCAAATCTACGGCAATGAAGTTAATAGCAACGCCGCCATCTCTTTTCCAGCCAAAAGTATACACCAAAGCTCAACACCGAGTCTTGGTGTATACCCCGGCGATGGCAATCAAAGTGACACTAATGCAACAAAGGATTCACTAGCCGAGAGTATACACCAAACGCCTGTAGTTCAGGGTGGTAGCGGGTTGGTGTATAGCTTTTGGAAGGGGGAAACGATGGTTAACCACTACCGCTATAAAGTTAAAGTAAACGGCAAGTGGAAGGTGAAGAGCGTCTACATTCCTGTGGGTAAACTCCCCAAAGTGAGGGAAGCCATTTCCAACAAATTAGGAGTGGCTGCGATAGTAACTGAGGTATTGGGTAAGAAATTGTGATTGATTAGTATTACCATTCGTTTTCAAACAATGCGGCAGCCGTTTCTTTGCCGTCTCTTAGTTTTTTGATTTCCCCATCACTCGTTCGCATCAACCCGCATCCACGAACTAAGAGCGATGCGGAACAGATTCCTGCGTTCGATCTCGCTCACACTCTTTATGGGGTCTTACCCCTGATTTTTACTGACTGAGCGATCGAGGTTGGGTAAAGGGTCTTACCCCTCAATAAACTCCAATCTGTAAAAAACAACGATAAATTAAGGCTTCTAGAAATAGAAAGGCGATCTGAGTAGAGTGTGTGGTGTCACCCCTCAACAATCCCGGATCGCTAAAAATACAACGCAAAATCTAGGGTTTTAAGGTAGCGATCGGAGCGATCGGGGCGATCGGGATACTGTTACCCAAAAAATGAAGAGGTGGGGTAGTTCATTGCAACAAGACACACCCCTTAATAAAAAAGGAGTTGTGTTGACGATCGCCCCGATCGCCCCGATCGCTTTTGCTCAAACCCATACCCATCAAGGAAATAGGAGAGCGATCGGGGCATAGAAGCGGTCTTATTACCTTTGGTTATACCCCGATCGCTAATAAAGGATGTGTGAATGGGTACGCAGCTTTGAGGAGGCTTGGAGGTGGCAAGGGAGGAGGCACAGCGAGGGGAAGGACGTGGGATGCCCGCTCGGGATTCAACTAAATCAAAAGGAGTCCCGCGCTCTACCTGTACCCAGGTGAGCGTCGGGAGGAATTTGCGTGAGCGAGGAGAGCCGCCCCGAACCAAACCGATGACTTTATGGGTCGGAAGGTGAGGGGCGCTCGACTCGCTGTACAAATAATTTTTGCTACACCACTTGCTTTTTCCATCTTCACGAGATAGAATTTTGTCAGAGTTCGTGAAAGT
The DNA here is from genome assembly GCA_036700145.1 of Microcoleus occultus BM001215366. Taxonomy (GTDB): domain Bacteria; phylum Cyanobacteriota; class Cyanobacteriia; order Cyanobacteriales; family Microcoleaceae; genus Microcoleus. The sequence continues at coordinate 5,178 of JAUBOH010000008.1, read as the reverse complement.
AATGCCTCAAATAATCACCGCCAAGCTAAAACTAAACCTGAATGCCGAGCAGAAAGGTTTGGTGTCTCAGACTACCTTGGCTTATCGCGATGCCTTGAATCATACTTCACAAGTTGCTTTTGATGCGAACAAAACCAGCAATGGTGCTAAGTTACAAAAGGCTGTCTACAATGAATTGCGAGTTCGATTTGGACTTGGCGCTCAGATGGCTTGCAATGTACCGAGACAAGTTTCGGCAACGTATAAAACTCTCTGGACTAAGGTAAAACAATCTAACGATGCTATCGCTAAAGGGTACACCAAGAAACGGTACAAAGGACTAGACCAACCCCCTAAGTATATCTCTCGAACCTGTACCTTGAATTATCAGCGTGACTACTCGTTTAAATCCGAGCAGAAGGTGAGTATTATTACCCTGACTGGTAGAATAGTAGTCTCGTATGATGGCTACAACAAGCATCTGGATTTCATTGCGAATGGTTCCCAAGTTGGAGCAGCTAAAATTGTCTATCAGCGTTCCTCTAAAGTTTACTATTTGATGGTAAGTGTTGAGGTCGAAACCCCTGAACTCGACCCACTGAAAATAACCAGAGTTTCTGGCGTTGACGTGGGGATGCGCTATCTTGCGGTAGAAACAGACTTACAAAACAAGTCTAATTTTTACTCAGGTTCAGAAGCTAGACATAAAGCCAACCGCTATCACAAGGCTAGACAAACTCTTCAGCGTAAAGGCACTCGTTCGGCAAAGCGCAGGCTAATTGCTTTGTCGGGAAGAGAAAGACGGTTTATCGCTGACGTGAACCACCAAATCAGCAAGGATATTGCAAAGCCTAATACTTTAATTGGACTGGAAAACCTAACCGGAATTCGGGATAGAACCAAGTCCAAGTCTGGTAAAAAGGTTAGCAAAAAACAGCGAAAAGCTAATCGAAACAAAGCTAAATGGTCGTTTGCCGAACTGCACGGCTATATTGACTACAAAGCTAATTTGAACGGCTCTTTAGCTACTAAAGTTCCAGCTAATTATACCTCGCAAAGCTGTCCCCAATGTGGACACACTTCGGCCGGCAATAGACCTAAAAAAGGACTATTGTTTCGTTGCGAGTGTTGCGGGCATGAGCTTCATGCTGATTTGGTGGGTGCGCGAAATATTGCCATGAGAACGTTGCTCGTTCGGCAGGACTGGACGAGTACGGGGAGCTTGTCAGCATCCCCTAATGTGTCGGGCGGTGAAACTAAAGCTGAGATTCTGCAAAGGTTCTCGGAATTGCGGTGGAGTTCAGATACAAGCCCACATCTCCGGCGGTACTCCGCTTGATGCTGGGTAGTTGACCAATCGCTACTTGAAAAGCAATGCCAGTCTCGAAGCGTGCGGACTTGCTTTGAAGTGACGACAGCAGGGAGGCGGGCGTGTATACTTAGATTCCACCAACAAAACTGATAGCAACTCTTCCGTTACTTAGCAACAGGCGAGTATAGGGGTATAGCCAAGCACTACGGGCAAAATAGGATACGATGTAAAGTTCTGTAAAGAAACTTCTATTTGCTACCAGTGGCAAGGATTTTGAGTAGATACTAGGACTTACGCATTGACAGAATAACAAAATAGTGCATTGATAAATAAGGGTCGTCTAGTAATGGGTATGGGAGAATGAGAGAAATTACTAAACCCTCGACAGCACAATGCAATCTAGACATCTACACCTTATTTTTGCTGTCAGAGCCAAAATATGGAGGGTGCAGTAGGTTAGCCGAGATATTGGGAGATGTTTCACATGATAGTATCAATCGCTTTTTATTGAGAGAGAGATATGAACCCAAAGATTTATTTAGCATAATGCGTGAAAATTATCAACCTGGTAGGGGGGATATTAAGTGTAGACGATACAGTCATAGAAAAGATTTACAGCGACCCTAAAAATGCGGAATTAATCAGTTATTTTTGGTCAGGCAAAGCCCATAAAACTATTATTGGCTTAAATTTAATCACTCTATATTACAGCGATATTAATGGTAATTCAGTGCCAATAAATTATAGAATATATGATAAAAAGGAGGCAAAAACAAAAAACAATTATTTTAGAGAAATGGTAAGTGAAATAATAAGCTGGGGAGTCAAACCCAGAATTGTAACAGGAGATAGTTGGTATTCAGGAGTAGAAAACTTGAAATTTCTAAAAAACCAGAAATTGGGTTTCCTATTCGGAATTGAAAAAAATAGAACTGTTTCAAATGAACCACACAAGTATTGTCAGGTAAGCACTCTGGCTATTCCCGAAGAAGGATTAAAGACTCATCTGAAAGAATTTGGATTTATAAAGTTGTTTAGGAAAGACTTTAAAAAAGAAGACTCTAGACATTATATTTTATATCTGCCAGATGAGGAGAAAATTCAAGACATAACCAGAAGTACCTTCGTCACAATTCATGATACTCATTGGGGTATTGAAACTTTTCATCGTGCTATAAAACAAGTATGTGGAATTTGTCGATTCATGGTTAGAGATACCTATGCAATAAAAACACATATATTTTGTTCACTTCAAGCTTTTGTAAAATTGGAGTTTATGCGCTCTGAAAACATAATTAGCAATTGGTATGAAGTACAGAGGAATCTGTTTACTTCTGTTGTCCGTGAGCATATTTTTGCCAACCTTCACAAGGATGCCATTATCTAGACTACATAGATGATATTTTTTGTCAATGCGTAAGTCCTAGATACTAGTTTTGGATATCACAACTATGCTTTATTTACGTCGAACAGCTCTGCTAGTTGCCATAGCGACTTCGATCGGTGCTGCTGGTTTTGTTTCACAAGTATCTGCCATGATCGCTAGTGCTGCGCTAACAGCCCACGGAGAAACAGTCCCAAAAGCTTCTCAAGAATTACAGACTGCTCAGTCGAATAGCAAGCTCGCACTTGATCAACAGCAGGATTCATGCGTAAAACAAGCTGGCTATCCCTTGGGTCGATGGGAGGTCACAAGGATAGCAAATGCCACTCCCGCAACGTATTCAACTTTTATTACGTTCACAACCCCAAAAAGTGGCACTTGGCTACCTGCTAGTGGACAAGGAACTTTTACGGCATCAAGGGCTCCTGCGCCTAATAAAGAAGTTACTCTCACGATTCGTCCTGATGGGAATACCAGCTATGTGAGCATCAACAAACTTGTGACTTCACCTGATGGCTGCTATATGAGGGGAACTTTTAATGATACTGAAAATCACCGAGGTGAAGTCACCTACAAATGGACGGGCGAGTAAAGGAGCAAAAAAGTTGGCAATGGATGGAACCGTCCAGTATGTTTTCTTCGGCGCTCTGTAGCATCATCAATGCGATCGCGAATTTGATGGGTTGGGTTTCCTAAGATCGGCCCAACCTCTTAAATGGATCAGGACTTACGCAAGATGTGGTTGAGAAGCTGATTATTCCGTAGTGGTAATTCATGAATTACCGCTACTTTCGTTGTGTTTTGCGTAAGTCCTCTGGTTGACATACTCACCGCCCTAAAAGTGCGGTGATTCTTGACGCTTCACTGACTGATGCAACCGAAGTAGTCTTACTCTGTCTCTGCGTCCATTTAGAGTCGTGGCAATGCCCTATCCCGACTTTGTTTATATTCTTTGCTGCGTTCTCGTCTCGATCGTGTTCAGTGCCACAGTTCAAGCATTGAACCGCTCGAATCTTTAAATCCAATTTTCCCCATTTGAAACCGCAATCTGAGCAAACCTGACTCGTTGGTTCCCAGCGACTAATTACTCTAAATTCTCTACCAAATTTTTCAGATTTTGCCTCACACAAAGCTCTAAATTCGTACCATCCTTGCTGGCTAATTGCTCTCGCAAGTTTCCGATTTTTGAGCATCCCAGACACATTCAAATCTTCCAAAATAATAGTTTGATTCTCACTAACAACTTTGGTCGATAGTTTGTGCAGGAAGTCTTTGCGAGTATCTGCAATTTGATTGTGCAGTTTGGCTATTTGAATCCGAATTCTGTTTCTGCGTTTCGAGTCTTTGGATTGCCGAGCTAGCTTTTTTTGGAGTCTACGAATTTTTCGGTCTAACATTTTATAGTCTGGACTTTCAGCTTTCTCGCCATTGCTCATTACAGCAAAAGTTTTAATCCCTAAATCAATACCGACACTTTGGTTTTTAGCATCAATTTGAACGGGCTTAACTTCTACTACAAAGCTCAAAAAATAGCGATTGGCACAGTCTTTAATGATGGTTACAGAGCTAGGCTCTGATGCTAACTCCCTAGACCAAATAGGGCTAACATTTCCAATTTTTGCTAGATACACGGACTCACCTTTGATAGAGAAACCTGTTTTAGCAAAAGTTGCAGACTGATTGTTAGTCTTTTTTTTGAATTTGGGTTGACCCACTTTCTTGCCTTTTCTCTTCCCTTTTAGGGAATCAAAGTAGTTTTTGTAAGCAGCCTCTAACTGTTTGAGGGATTGTTGCAGCGGCACGGACGAAACATCGTTCAACCATGCCCTTTCTTCTGTCTTTTTAGATATAGTTAGAGACTTGGATAGAGTGTTGTACCCAGGATATTTGCCACATCTGCTAACAGCCAAGGCATCGTTCCAAACAACTCTTACACAACCAAACAACTGAGCAAAACTCTGGCGTTGTTTATCGGTTGGATAAAATCTGTATTGGAACCTTGCTTTCATTACTACTTTTAGCTGTTTTACTACTTTAGTATGCCATACTATTTTAACACAATCAGGAAAATTTAGAAGGAATTAAAGCCGTCTTAGAACGACGGGGTTTTAAACCCATTTCTTTGATAAAGCAATTGGGTAACTTACTTGACTTTTCCAAACTTTTTGCTTCAAAAGCAATTTTTGACCCAACTTTGTCTGATTTCTTGAAATGACACCAAGCCCATTTAGGGGTATAGCCGAGATACGTGCAAAGTAGGACACGAGATTAAGAAACGTAACAATTAAGTCGCTGCACAGCCTTCTCGAAAGCCCGTAAGCGCAAGACCATTTTAAATGTGACTAACTTTTAACCCTCGCTTGATGGAGGCAGAGTAGTAGTTGGGGCGAAATGAGCAGTCGTACAGAAACTTACGCTAAGGAATTGATTAGCCGTTTTGAATATTGCGCTCGCCTCTTATAAACCTGTACCAATTGATCTGTCTGAAATTTAAAAGCCTCAA
>JAUBOH010000007.1:0-43996 GCA_036700145.1 Microcoleus occultus BM001215366 | reverse complement strand
GGTTTCAACCGCCGATTCTTACCCTGGAAAAAACCGTGGAAAAAACCGAAAAACAAAAAATGCTCGCCGGCGAATTGTATTTAGCTAGCGACGAACAATTGATTTTAGAGCGTCAGCGAGCCCGCCGTCTCGCCAGAATTTACAATGCTACCCGCGAAGACGAACCCGACAAACGGTTAGAAATTATCACAGAATTGTTCGGCGCAGTTGGGCCAAAATTTGAAATCGAGCCACCTTTCTACTGCGACTTCGGCAGCAATATTTATGCTGGAAACGGACTGTACATGAATTTTGGCTGCGTGATTCTCGATTGCAATCGAGTTAATATCGGCGAAAATTTGCTATGCGGGCCCAACGTGCAAATTTACACCGCTTTTCACCCCACCGACCCAGAAATTCGACTTTCTGGCCGCGACCTTGCTGCTGAGATTAATATTGGCAATAATGTTTGGATTGGCGGCGGCTGTATTATTTGTCCGGGAGTCACTATTGGCGACAACAGCACGATCGGCGCAGGTAGCGTTGTTGTGAAAGATATTCCCGCAAACGTCGTGGCGGCGGGAAATCCTTGCCGAATCATCCGGCATCTACCTTAATGTGGTACGATCGACTCGCTGGCGCGATCGGCTCAGGGGAGCTCAACCCAACAATTTTAGATATTAGAACCGCCGGTTTGAGATTTTTCAGGTAGAACCCCCAGCAAAATCCGCAGCAAAAATCTCAAATCCCAAATCCCTTCCAACTCAACAGATTTTTATGACGACTGCAACAGTTTATCCCAACGCTCCCGAACTCTGTACCGACGACTACATCGCAGTGGGTGTAGCAACCTGCTTCATCAAAGAAGAAGGTGAAGTTCATCAAGTAAAAGTAATCGAAGCTATTCCCTCAGCAGCCTTGGAAGCAATTGTCAAGGGAATTCCCACATCTTATGAAATGGCTTGGGGCACGACTTTAGGATCGGTATTCGACGGCGAATCACCTAAAAGACTGCCAGAATTCCCCACCGAAGCTCAGTTTAGCGAAGAATTTGGCTTTCGCGCGATCGCCGCCGCCCGCACTTACAAAATCCGCCCCGAAGCTCAAGTTCACATCCCCTTAGGAACAGTTCGCAACGACTTTACTTATTCCTTAGAACGCAAAAGAGTCCTCAACTCCGAGCGCGTCATTCGCACTGAAGACAATGTGAAACAGCACGAACACACTCACAAGGTTCTTTAAACAAATCGCCCCACAGCGGCAATTTAGCACCGCCTCAGCTACCGGATGTACCGAAAAGAGTTTTGAGTTTTGAGATGTGAATTAAAGATTTAACAAATTTTTCGTTCGTTAATGAAGGAAAAAGTTTTAATATTTCATTACTAAAACAAACGCCAAACATCTCAACTCCGGGTACTCCCGGGCGCCCACCCGATCTCGCAAGACAAACGCCAAATATCTCAACTACCCGACGATCGCACATTCGGCCAAACACCTCAACTCCGGGTGTGCGGCCGGGGAGCACCTTACCCGATCGCACATTCGGCCAAACATCTCAACTCCGGGTGCTTAAGGGTGCACCTTACATAATCGATGTGAATTATTAACGACTGTTAACAAAACTCTTAAGTTGTTGATGAAATATTTTTATCGGTCAAAAACATGGTAAAATAATATTCCAGTTTAACAAAGTGAGCCAGCCAGCGGGAAAAAATTCAAAAATCCCCGCAATTATTGAATGCTAGTAGTTTTAGACTACTGGCAGGTTAGGAATACATGGCAGGTGAGCTGAAGGTTTCAATCTCACAAATTGGTCAAACCATGCGAAGCTTTGCGAAAGTGAAGTGGTGGAAATTAACTCGACTATTGCCAGCGGGATTTAAGGGCGAATACGATCTTCGCTACAAAATTGCGCTGTTAATTTTGGGCTTAACAATTCTGGCAGCTAGCATCGCTGGTTGTATCAGCTATCAAAGCCTTCGCCGCTTAATTATCAACAAAAGCGAGCGAACTGCTTTGTTAGAAGTTAGGGAGCGCGGTAACAAGATCGATCGGTGGATCGGCACTAGAAAGGCTGAGATCGAAATCCTCGCTAACACTCCTCCCGTTCGATCGATGAATTGGTCAATCGCAGGGCCTTATTTAAAATCGGAAGTAAATCGACTGCAAGAATTTCAGCATTTCGCATTAATCGATCCCGACGGTTCTTATTTCACCACAAAAGTCGGCAGAGCCTTGATTAATGTCAGCGACCGCCAACACTTCAAAAAGGCAATGGCTGGAGAAGTCTACGTTTCAGATCCTACCATTTCTCGCACGCTAAAACGACAAAGTATTGTTCCCATTTCGGCTCCGGTGCGGTCAAAGGAGGCAAATTCTCTGGAGAAAACTGCAGAAAAGCCGATCGGAGTAATGAACGGCGTGATTAGCATCGACCGAATTGCCGAAGTAGTAGGAAAGCTGGAATATGGGGCAGGAACTTATGCTTTTGTTCTCAATTCTCAAGGAGTGCCGATTGTGCATCCCGACGCTCGGTTAATGGGAAATATCGACAAGCCGGCTCCCAGTCTTTTAGAGTCAGCAGATACTAATTTGGCGAATGTAGCCCGGGAGATGGTTTATCAAAAAACTGGTATTTTGCTGACTCAAATCAACGACGCCACAGTTTATGTTGCTTATCTTCCCTTAGAACAAGCCGAATGGTCGATCGCCCTGGTAATTCCCCGCGACAATCTCGAAAAAGAACTGCTCCCCTTAAATATATTAGCAGCCGCCGGCGCCTTACTCTTAACCGCAGCTATTTTGGCAGCAATTGCGGCACTGAAGCTGTTTGCCCTAAATTGCATCCGCACTCGCACAGAAGCCCTTCTCCACCGCTTGACCTGCCGCATTCGCGCTGGCTTGCACCCCGATCGCATCCTCCAAACTACAGTAGAGGAACTCGGTACTTTGCTGAAGCTCGATCGAGTAATTTTCGCATGGTACGACCCCCGACAAGATACTTTAGAATTTTGTTGGGAATATTGCCGGGAAGGTTTACCGGGACGCTTGGGAATCTTCGGCGTCCCAGGAGGGCCCTCTGGAGATTTAGCTGCACGGCTTCACCGCTGCGAAACGATACTGTTAAAGAAAACCGTCGGCCCCGATCGCGCAGCCTCTGGGGAACCCCCCCATCTCGAACTCACAAACAGTCGCTACGCAGCAGTACCCGTACTGACTCAGACTAATCGGCTCGGATATCTGTTCGCCTGTGCAAACCGGCGGTTTGCGACTCCCGACGAGGTGGAAGTTTTGGAAGCAATTGCCGACTCGCTGGCGATCGCAATTTCCCAATCCCAACTCCACGGGCAAATTCAAGAAGAACTCAAACTTTTAGAAGAAGTATTAGCCAAACTCAGAAGAACCGAAGAGCATTTAGTACAAAGCGAAAAAATGACAATTGTCGGTCAACTCGCCGCCGGAATTGCCCAGGAAATTAACAACCCGATTAACTTTATTTACGGCAGCCTGATTCACGTCAACGATTATATCAAAGATTTGCTCGAGATAATTCGCCTCTATACCGAACACTATCCCGAACCTGTGCCGGAAATTATCAAAGAAATAGAGAACTTCGACCTAGATTTTATCAGCCAAGACTTGCCGCAAATTCTCAACTCCCTGAAAATAGGAACCGATCGCATTCGCCAGATAGTCCTGGCTTTGCGAAAAATTTCACTTCCTGACGAACCCAACAAATCCCGCGCCAACCTTCACGAAAACATCGACAATATTCTGCTGTTGCTCGCTCGCCGGCTCGAGCCTAAAATATTAGTAGTCAAGGAGTACAACAACCTGCCGCCAATTTTGTGTTATCCCGGTCAGCTGAGCCAGGTATTCGCGAATATCCTCAGCAATGCTATTGATGCTGTTAACAGTATTGAAAACTCCGACCAAATTATTACAATTAAAACAGATATTGTCGAGCATTATCCAGGCAGGTTTATTGCAGTATCGATCGCCCACAACGGTTCCCGAATTCCGCCGGAAATTCAACACAGAATATTTGACCCGTTTTGCCATACTAAATCCTTTAAAAATTTTACTGGATTGGGGCTGTCGGTTTGCTATAAAATTATTGTAGAATCGCACGGCGGCCGCCTGAGTGTTCAATCTCCAGCGCAATCTCAAATTGAATCTCAAACTGGTGGCGGTGCTGAGTTTATAGTAGAATTGCCGATTGTTTGATATTGCCATTATCTCTAAATTTTTAACAGTTCGTAGTCAGGAATGCAAGTCCTGACAAAAAGAAGGACTGAAGTCCTCACTACGAACCTCATGATAATTTTTTAACCAAACTTGATCTGATAGGATTAGGGGAATAATAAAGGTGCGACCACAGCAAACAACCAACCTCCCATCACCAAGACTTCAGCAACAATTAATAGGATATTTCTGTTCATTTTTCAATTAAGGGCGATCGACCTTCATAGCGAATTTTCTGCCACCAACCAGCTGGGGAATCATCCGGGCGGTACGCAGCATCAAACATCGACAAAATTAGCGGCAAACCCCCCACCTTTGCACTCATCAACAAGTGCATTGCCAGACAAAACACCAATACCACCCATCCCGTCAAATGCAAATAATACCAAACCTGCGTTAATTCCCCAGCCGGCAGCCATTCTTCCTTAACCATACTACCAGAAGCGATCGCCCAAGTCAGGCTCAGCAACATCAAAGTATTCACAATCCGGTGCAAACTGTACCACCAAATCGGTTTTCCCAACTGCGTTAGTTTGCCAAAAGAATCCGGCTGCACCAAGCGTTTTTGACCTGCGTGGAAACTGTACAATGCAAAAGCTGGCATTACTCCTAACAGCAACATCTTGCCAAAAGTGCCGTGAATCCCGATAATATCTGCAATCCGAGCCACCGGCACTTTGCCCAACCGCCCGTCATAGGTGTTGTACACCAGAAAAGCGGTCAAAATTGCTAACAGGGCGATCGCAGCGTTAAACCCGTGCAGTAACCTGAGCAGCAATGGCTGATACGGTCTAGATTGCGGCATCGTCAATTCTGCTACTCGATCGATAGTCTTTCATATAATACAGCTAAGCGCAGATTTTTTCAACCCGCCAATTGTGAAACAAATGTGATTAGAAAATGAAGTGATTATGATAAAAACGTAATGTTATCAAAGTTTAGTGTAAAGTAGAACAGTCAACAGGAATACTTTACCTATAACATCTAACAGTTTACAAAAATGGATGCAGCCACTACCGTCTTACTTTCCTTGGGACTAGCAGCAGATGCTTTTGCGGTTGCTATTTCTAGCGGTTTAGCAATCAAACACATGAAGGTCAATAAAGCTTTAAAAATTGCCTTATTTTTCGGCGGGTTTCAAGCTTTGATGCCCGTAATAGGATGGTTTTTCGGTCTTAGTTTTAGTTTTTTGATCACACCGATCGACCATTGGATAGCTTTTGGGCTTTTGAGTTTCATTGGCGGTAGAATGATTTACGAATCGCTGCAAAGTGAAGAATGCAAGAAAAAGTTCAATCCCTTAGATACGGGGACTTTGATAACGCTGTCGGTGGCGACGAGTATCGATGCCCTCGCAGTTGGCATCGGATTTGCTGTGCTGAAAGATTCTATTGCTCCTGCGGTGACTGCGATCGGATTTATTACTTTCTTTTTAGCTTTTACAGGCGTGTTTATCGGCCACAAGTGCGGCAACTTATTTGCTAATAAAATTGAGATTTTGGGCGGTGCAATTTTGATTTTTATAGGCAGCAGAATCTTGTTTCTGCACTTAACAGAAGTGCCATTAGTTATTAGTCATTAGTCATTAGTTGAACAGTAACATCAGAGCCTCGGGTGAATCCAATTCCCAATTCCCAATTGCAAAATGCTACAATAATAATATTGCGTTAAAGGATAAAAATTCCGTGCTGAAACTTTACGGCGGTGCCCGCAGCCGGGCCTCAATTGTCAAGTGGTATCTCGAAGAAATAGCGGTTCCCTACGAATTCGTCACATTAGATATGCAAGCAGGGGCACACTTGCAGCCAGAGTATCTCGAAATTAACCCGATCGGCAAAGTACCTGCAATTGTTGATGGGGATTTTAAACTTTGGGAATCCGGCGCAATTCTGCTCTATTTGGCTCAAAAACATGGTAAAATGCCGGAGAGTTTGGAGCAGCAAGCTGAAATCGTGCAGTGGGTGATGTTTGCTAACGCCACCCTCGGCCCGGGAATATTTGTCGAAGCAAGTCGCGATCGCGAAACCCCGCTAATGTTACAACCGTTAAATCACATTTTCGAGAAACAGCCGTTTTTAATGGGCGATGAATTCGGTGTCGCCGACGCAGCAGTCGGGTCAATTTTAAACTACATTCCGATGATGCTAAAACTAGACCTCAGTTCTTATCCGGCTGTTGTAGATTACATGAAGCGGATCTCGGAAAGACCAGCATTCAAAAAGGCGATCGGCGGTAGCTGAAGGCAGAAAGAAGAACGAAACAAAACTTAATAGCTAAAAGCAGGGGCAATTCATAAATTGTCCCTGCTTTTAATAAAATCAGACTTATCTAAACCCGACAGCCGCCTGCCAAACAAAAGCCAGCAGCAAGAAAAACACCGGAATCACCGGCAAAACATTAACCAAAGGCTCAAAAATCGAATAAGCTTCGGGCAGTTTTGCTAAGAGTAATGCAGCTTCCATGAATCAACCTACCTATCCAACACAATTTTCATAATTGTCGCATATCTTCACCCAAGGAACTCATGATCGATCGACACTCGGTGCAAGCCAGCGGGCAAACTCTTGTGTAAATCGATCGGCAAAAATCGCCTCCCGCATCCTCCCAGTAAAGCGAATCAACTCCGTCACATTGTGAATCGCCAGCAAAGTATACCCCAATACTTCGTTAGCCCGCGCCAAATGCGCCAAATAAGCCCGACTGAAATTTTGGCAAGTATAACAAGGACAAGACTCATCCAGCGGAGCAAAATCCTCCCGGAACCGAGCATTTTTCAAATTCCAGCGTTCCCCACCCACAAAAGCCGTCCCGTGGCGGGCCAACCGAGTCGGAATCACGCAGTCAAACATATCTACGCCACTCGCCACAGCCAACGCCATTTCCCGATAAGTCCCAATCCCCATCAAATAACGCGGTTTATTTGCCGGCAATAAAGGTGCAGTCGCTTTCACAATCTCTGCGATCAAATCCCCCGATTCCCCGACACTAACGCCGCCGATCGCGTAACCTGGTAAATCTAAATCTACTAACTGGTTTGCTGCGCGCGATCGTAAATCAGGGAAAACACCCCCCTGCACGATGCCGAACAAAACCTGATCCGGGCGCGAGTGAGCTTGAATGCAGCGTTTTAGCCAGCGATAAGTTCTGTCTGTCGCCGCCTCCACCTCCTCGCGCGTAGCGGGGTAAGGGGGACACTCGTCAAAGGCCATAATCACATCAGCGCCCAACTCATTCTGAATTTCGATCGATCGTTCCGGCGTCAAATTAATCATCCGGCCATCGCGGGGAGAACGAAAAGTTACCCCATCCTCAGAAATAGTCCGCATTTGGCTCAAGCTAAACACCTGAAAGCCGCCCGAATCCGTCAGCATCGGGCCCGGCCAAGCCATAAATTTGTGCAATCCGCCCGCGCCTGCGACAATCGCTTCCCCCGGCTGCAAGTGCAAGTGATAAGTATTTGCCAAAACCATTTGAGAGCCCGCCGCCTCAAGATGTGCCGGCGTCAAAGTTTTGACATTAGCCAGCGTCCCCACCGGCATAAACTTAGGCGTTTCCACAACACCGTGGGGAGTAGTAAAAACCCCTGCACGCGCTTGGGTATGGCTGCAATTAGCCTGACATTTAAAAGAAAATCCCGTGTTGTCTTCAGTCATTAGTCCCCGACGATCGTTAACCGCTACTCGGCCGTCCGTGTTATCTAATCTATTGTTGATGACATCGCGACAAAAAACTCATGACCCCGCCCAAAAACGGATACAAGTTTCCGACAATCGTCGTGGAGGGCAAAAAATTTTAGACCTTAGTTCTAACTCCCAGATTCAATGCTGCAAGTAAATCTAAAATCTAAAATCTAAAATCTAAAATCGACTGACTGACGATTAAAACGGGGAATCATCCTCATCCAATTGCAGATCCCAGTTGCCTGAGAGTACCTGATCGACAACCGCATCCAAAGCCGCCGCATTTAAATTCCGGGCGACTTGCTCTTGCAAAGTATTGGACAGGGGAATTAACCGCAACTGCCGTCCGTCTTGAATCAGGTCAAAATAAGCACCCTCTACCGGGGACTGTTTTAGTTCCAGGTAATCAAAACTATACACGTTCAAATAAAGCGCATGGTTGGCAATCAGGGTAGAACGGTGGGGGTTGGCGAAGACTTCGAGTACATAACCTTCCCCTTCGCTGTAAATCTTGCCATCTTGTATGTGAAGGTAGCGGACACGTCCTAAATCAAACAGTAATCTTTTGATATCGCGTTTGTTGACGACAATGCCTGTATCGATGATGCAAGGAGCAACTACCCTGTTATTCAATTGGTCGTGACTCATGGAGTAAAAGCCTCTGTTGTAGTATGTTCCCATCTAGGAAATCAGGGAGTTAGCTAGAATTCTGGATACGGGAAACGCGGATCTTAAGTTTAGCCATTTTAGATAGGGAGCTTCGGGATCGCTGCCGACAGAGGTTTTCCGGGGAAAATATCTCCGACAGGAGGAATGCCCGATCCAAAGGACTAGGGTGTTACAGTTCCAATTCTGGCACAGGCTAATCGATTCACAACTGCATACCAGATGAAAAACTTTCTATCTTATGGTGGATGATAAATTGGTTCGCTCTACGATCGACTTTTTCAGGAATCAAGGCGCTGCCATCGCAGCCGCAGTCGCTTTTTATACTTGTTTGCCAGTGCCGATGTCTTGGACTTTGGAATTTCGGGGCATTGCTCGCAAAGCCCCGGCGATCGGGCTTTTGATTGGCGGGATGCTGGGATTGGCAGATGTTGGATTGCAGTTGTTGGGAATGCCTGCTCTGACTCGATCGGCCTTGGTTGTAGTCTTGGGCATCGCCGTGACTGGCGGGCTGCACCTAGACGGGGCAATGGACGCGGCGGACGGGCTGGCTGTACCAGACCCAGCGCGCAGGCTGGAAGTGATGCGGGACAGCGTTACAGGGGCTTTTGGGGCGATGGCTGCGATCGCGATCGTGCTGCTGAAAACAGTCGCTCTTTCGGACTTGAATAACTATCGGTGGCTGGCTTTGATGGGTGTGGCTGGTTGGGGGAGGTGGGCCCAACTGGTGGCGATCGCCCGCTATCCCTATCTCCGGGCCGAGGGTAAGGGAGCTTTTCACAAAGAATCGATTTATTCTCCTTTTGATTTTATCCCAGGAGTGCTGTTGCTGGTGAGTTTGAGCGTGCTGCAAGTTTTTCTCTCAGGCGATCGGTGGCTGTTGGCGGTGGGGATGGCTTTGGGGGGAAGCGCGATCGGCATTTTGACTGGTGCTTGGTTTAACCACCGTTTGGGAGGCCACACGGGCGATACTTACGGTGCTGTAGTCGAGTGGACGGAGGCTTTGTTGCTGTGTCTTTTGGCGGCTTTGGAAGGGTGAAGATAATTCGGCGATTGAAATCGCTACTACACAAACGAAGTCTGCCTCCGCAGACAAGCGAGGTGGAAATCCGCACTCAATAGCAATGATTTTGAGCCTGTATGCCTTCAAATGCTGCGCTAGATTTGATACAGCAAACCTCAACCTTTAAAAAAAGCTATGGAATATTTGATTGGTGCGATCGTCCTGGGAATGTTAATTTGGGCCGGGTTCGAGATTGTCCAAACCATCCGCAATTGGGAAACCAATCCCTCCCAGACTACTCAGAAAATTCAAGCTGATATGGTGAAAGAAACATATCGCGGTCAATTTGGGGGCGATGCGGTGGAGGCGGGGACTCAAGCGGTCGAATCTACCGTTTGCGAAGCTGCTCCAAGTGCGATCGCCCATGTCGTCGAAGGCTTAATGCACGTGGTGCATCATTAATAACGTGTCGGAAGTCCGTAAGTTAAAGAGTGTTTTTGATGCTGTAGGGGCGGGTTTTACCAATAATCTTTGACGCACACAAACAATCTCATAAACCCGCCCCCCCACAACTAATAACCTATATCTACCTTGACTTTTATCAAATGGAAAAAATGTACATTGAGGTTTACCGTTGAGAGGGGGCGGGTTTATGGGATTATTAGTTTTTGGCGTAGATGGTTGGTAAAACCCGCCCCTACGAGCGCACAAATTATAATACAAAAACGAACCAATCAAACATGATATAACAACACAAAATGAATGGAAAATCCAATTTAAAATTTTCCATTCATTCTCTATTTTTACGCCTTAGCCTCAAGCCAAACCGTCATCCCCTCAACCCTCAAACCTTTGCCGCGAGTGCCGCAATATTGACCGTTAGCAGTAACAGGAGTATCGCCTACATTCTGGATGTGAGCTGTATAAAATACGTCGTACTTATCCGCTTGTTCCCCCGTCAACCGCGCGGCAAATCCCTCAATGCGCTTAGCTTTGCCCCGTCCGCCAGCTAACTCCCCTTCCGATATCCAAGCAGTGTCGCCAACTCCTTCAACGTGAGCCATGTACTGCAAATTTAAACCAGGTGTGGGAGGCTCTATTTTAATTTGAAATCCTTCCACGCGACGCCCTTGAGCGCGGGTACCTGCATATTCTCGATCGCTAAAAGTTCGATCGCCAATTCCTTGAATGTGCGCCAACACTTTTAAACCCACAGGCGCCGCAACTTGGGAACTCGCAGACGGCGCGATCCAAACTTTGATGCCCTCTATTCTCAAAGCTTTACCGCGAGTGCCACAATATTCGCCGTTGGAGGACACGTCGGTGTCGCCGATATTCTGAATGTGAGCGCTATAAAATACGTCGTACTTATCAGCTTGCGGCCCGTTCAACCGCACCGCAAACCCTTCAATTCGTTTCGCTTGACCCCGAAAACCTGCCAATTCTCCTTCGCCGATCCAAGGAGTATCGCCAACACCTTCGACGTGAGCCATGTACTCGACATTTAAGCCGGGAATTGGTGACTCGATATTAATCGCAAATCCTTCGACGCGCAGCCCGCGCCCCTTTGTACCCGCGTATTCTTGAGCACCGAAAGTTCGATCGCCAATTCCTTGAATGTGCGCCAAAACTTTGATACCCAAACCTCCCTCTACAGGCACTTGTTGAACGTCCCGAGGTGCCCCAAACACAACATTCCCGGAGCCCGTTGTTTGGAGGGACTTAGGTACTTCTACGCTGGGAACAATAATCACTTCGTGTATCGGTGCCGAAGGTGCGGGGGATTCCAAAATCTGGATCTGTGGCGCAACTGCAACTTGTTTCGGTGCGACATTTCCCGACGGGATGATAATCACTTCCGGCAAAGGTTGGGCGCTGATTTTTGGTTCGGGCGCAGCTGTAAATGCGGGTTCGAGTTTAGCAGGTGCTGCTGTTACCATCTCAGCAACGGTTAATTTGCCTCTGGAAATGGCGACGGCTAATTGTTTGCCAAAAGCGGCGCTGACTGTTTCTTCCAGAATCACCCACTGTTCGTCGTCTAATTTGTCTTGCTGTTCCACCAGGGCGAGCACTGCTGAAACTGGGTGTTTGCCGCTGACTAAGGATTGTGCGTCGGAATGCAGTTGAGTCGGGGTTGATTCAGAAATCGCGCGGTGCAGTTCGCGGGCTTTGGCATGAACTGATTGTAAGGCTCCGAAGTCGCTTTGAGAGCGGTGGCCGATCGCCAATACTCGATCGAGTATTTTTAAGGCTGCGTCGCGAATTTCTGCTTTACCTTCAGAAGCCGAAGCAGTCTGGACTAAGTTTTGAATGTCTTTGAGGGAAGCAATTTCCCCCGGGGCGATCGCGGATTTGTTGAGTTCGAGAGCTTGTTTTTGGACAGCGCCAAAGTTGCGGCTGTAGGTGGCAATTTCTTGCAGCAAGCTGTCGGAGGGAGGAAGGCCCGAGTCTTGCAGTTGTTTGGCTGCCATTGACAGGCGATCGGCTAAATTACCATAAGTTTCCGATAATTGGGCTATTTGTTGTAGCAAATCGTTATGTGGTGCTTCCATAGGTCTTGCCGTAAATATTTAACTTGCTGATTATAGACGGTGAGCGTCTTCAGAAGGTAGAAGGTAGAAGGCAGTAGTCATTAGTCATCAGTCCGAGGGAAGAAGAAAAATGCTCCGACTCGGACACTCTCCGACTCCCCCCTGTCCTCTCCCCACTCCCCCGCGTGATCCCGGTCACACCCGTGCAAATACTTAGTCACACACGGAGACTGCGGCTGTCACGGCCGACCCGTAAAAATGTCACACAAATCGAGCAATAGCCGTCACTGCGGAGTCAGTTAAAACAGTTGATACTAAGGCTGTTCAACCAATAAAACCCAGAAGTGTTATGGTACTGATTCGCGATCTCGCCCAACAAGCTCTGACTCTAGGTTATCTAACTCTCGAAGCCGAAAATCAACTGCGGCGGATGTTAACGACGACCAAGTATGACTTGGAAGACTTAAATGCTTTTATGACTTTGCAACTAGCAGCTATGTCGGGAGGGGTGAAACAAGAGTCTCGCGAACTCAAAAAAATTGAAATCTTTGGCGAGACAGCCTCAGAAACTTCCTGTTAGTAATTAGTGGGCTTTTGATAGATTCAAATTTAGTAAGGAATATTTCGCTCGTGCTGATTCGTGAATTTGTACAACAAGCTATTGCCGCTGGCTATCTGAGTTTGGAAGCCGAAAATGAAATGCAGCAGATTTTTTCCTCGGCGAAGTGTGATTTGGAAGATTTGAATGCTTTTATGAGCTTGCAGTTAGCTGCGATGGCGGGTCGTGTCAGGCAAGAGTCTTTGGAATCGATAAATTTGCCAAAGCTTTCTGGAGAAAGTTAATCAGCTTTATTCGATCATCGGGCTGGATAAATATTAACTTTTCAGCCAGAAAACTGACTTAGACGATCGTTTAATTTTCGCCTAATTTTTTAGAGAGTCGGCGTTGCTGAATTGAGGTAGGATTAGCCTATAACCGCTGACGAAGGCTGGTCGAATAGCGTTCAAATCAGGCTATCTAAATGATTGCTTGAATATGGAATGGGAACTTCCGAGAATTTGAGAAGCGTGAATTAGTAAACGAATTGAATGTGCGAGCATTTTTGCGGATTTAGCATAACGGGCGAGTTTTTCTCTAGAATCGAGCCAGATCGTGTCTGAGTCTTGTATTTTTACCTTCAACTGCAAGTCATATAAGTTTTACAGATGATTTGGTCACCATCGGTTATAAACATCTTTTAAACTTTCGGGCCATCCGTTACGTAAAAATAGCATCTCCATTTCTCAAGGAGTTCTCATAAAGGTTTAAATGTTTGGGAACTGTGGTCTCCTTTCATCCCATCCTAAAATACCTGGTTTGAAGTGGTCTACTGCTGTCCACAACCAGATGCAAGTTTTTTTTTGAGCCAATAAATAAATGTTTCCAACTCATCGCCAGGAGCCTACATCAGGAATTTGTTCAGGTGTACAGGCATCTGGCAACAGTTTTTTCACTGTTTTTAGCCAAGTAATAATGGTGGTATGATGAACACGCAATGACCGCGCTCAATTGCTCGCAGACTCATGCCATTGACATACATTTTTAGACATTCACGTTTGAGGTTATTGCTATAGCCGCGATTGCTTGTCGGTTGAGCGATAAATTGGCGATCGCAATTGGCGCAGAGGTAATGAAAGCTTGCCTCTTTTATGTCCATTCTTACTGGTTATGGTCGAGAAAGCATTCTGGACATTCCATACTGATTAACCTCAATATCATCCTTTAATTATGCAGTGCCTAAATTGCTTGGATCGCGGGTGGCGGCGATACTGAGGGGATACATACAGATTTTACGGCGGTTGTTGCCGGCGGCTAAAGGCGCGATCGTCTTTGATACGACGGTGGCCGAGAAATTGCCAGAAGTTCGATCGGCTCAAAGTGAGCGAATGCTGTAATCGATCGGCGGGAGCGGTCGTGTTTTTTGTTTTAATTGGAAAACCGATCAATAGCAAAGGGCGATCGTCCTTTGCTCAAATCTGCTGAAAATTATCACCATTCTGCACGCTGGTCGCACCAAATAGTACAATTAGCGGTACAATAAACTAGGAGTTGTGACTTGCCAACGCAGAAACAATCCAACACAGCAATATTCCTGTGTCAGTTGCTTTCAAATTTGTATCAGCAAATCAATGTTTTTCGTTACGATCGCCACTTAAAAACACTCTACATCCAGGCTGGGCTGAGTGATGAAATTAGAATCCTAATAGATGAAAATGAAAGTTAGAGCTTTGTTTTATGACGCAAAACTTAGACCAGATGACGAATGCTCAATTGAAACACTACCTTTCAGAGCATAGAAACGATCGCGAAGAATTCCGGCGGGCACTGCAAGTTTTGATCGCTCGCCGCGATTCTAATGCTGCAAGCCAACCTTATCCTTTTGACCTGGCCGATCCAGCAAGCGAGGTGACAGCAATTTTGACCGAAAAAATCATCGCTCAACAACCGCTCAACCCATTCGGGTCGTTGACTACAATCTCTATCTTCTGATTAATCTCGGAGATAGCTTAACAGGAGGAACCATTCCAATTGATACTTACACATTTGACCCCCAATTGATCGAGGGAGATACAGTCTGCATCAAGGACTGGAAAGTAGGAGTCGCAGCGGACACAAAACTAGAAAATAAAGCTTTTTCTTTTGATGCAACTGTCATTGACTTGCAAAAAACCGTAGTCCGGCATCAACATTTCTGTGTGGATATAATTCTCGAATCACCCGCTCGGAAGACAATAGCTCAACTGACAGATGCTTTGACATCCAGAAATCCACAAAATTTTGCCGAAAATAACCGCATTGAGTCCTCAACATTTTTACAGTTGAATTGGAACAACAGTTTTAATCGGTAATATTTCCGAGTTCATTAGCGATTAGCAAATTACAATATAAGCAGTTTTTATATTGACGGTGCACAATTTGTTTAGTAGAATTACCAGGTCAAAAATAATAAAAATATTACGCCTAACAGTTTTTCTCAAATAACAGGTAAACTATTCTAACGTTTGCGCGTACCGAACGCCGCAGGCACAACCTATATCTGTTAAGGATTCGTCCTAATTCTTAGGAGCGGGATTTTAAAATATGCATCTGAGCGAACTGACTCACCCAAACCAATTACACGGCCTCTCGATTCATCAACTCGAACAAATTGCCCGACAAGTTCGAGAAAAGCATTTAGAAACAGTAGCTGCCAGCGGCGGCCACCTCGGCCCAGGATTGGGTGTAGTCGAACTGACTTTGGCACTTTACCAAACACTCGACCTCGATCGCGACAAAGTTACCTGGGATGTCGGCCACCAAGCTTATCCACACAAATTGATTACCGGCCGCTACAACCAATTTCACACCTTACGTCAAAAAGACGGCGTTGCAGGCTATCTCAAGCGCTGTGAGAGCAAATTTGACCACTTCGGCGCAGGTCACGCTTCCACGAGCATTTCCGCTGCTCTAGGAATGGCGATGGCGCGCGACCTCAAGGGCGAAAACTTTAAAACGGTAGCAGTCATCGGCGACGGCGCCCTGACTGGCGGCATGGCACTCGAAGCGATCAACCACGCGGGCCATATGCCGAAAACTAATCTGATGGTAGTGCTCAACGACAATGAGATGTCAATCTCGCCCAATGTCGGCGCAATTACCCGCTATTTGAACAAGATGCGACTCTCGCAACCGGTGCAATTTCTCAAAGATAACTTACAGGAACAATTCAAACAAATTCCGTTTGTTGGCGAAACTTTTACTCCAGAAATGGAACGCCTCAAAGAAGGGATGAAACGCTTAGCCGTGTCGAAAGTTGGAGCCGTAATTGAAGAATTAGGCTTTACCTACATGGGCCCGGTAGACGGGCACAATTTGGAAGAGTTAATTGCCACTTTCAAACACGGTCATACCATCCAAGGCCCGGTGTTGGTTCACGTTGTGACGGTGAAGGGCAAAGGATATGCGATCGCCGAAAAAGACCAAGTAGGATATCACGCCCAAAATCCGTTTAATTTAGCCACAGGTAAAGGCGTTCCTTCGACAAAACCCAAGCCTCCCGCTTACTCTAAAGTCTTTGCCCACTGTCTAGTTAAGCTAGCAGAAGACAATCCCAAAATTGTCGGTATTACCGCTGCAATGGCAACGGGAACTTGCCTAGACAAACTTCAAGAAAAACTGCCGAAACAGTACATTGATGTCGGCATTGCCGAACAGCACGCCGTCACATTGTCGGCTGGTTTAGCCTGCGAAGGAATGCGCCCGGTTGTTGTAATTTACTCGACTTTTTTGCAGCGGGGATATGACCAAATTGTTCACGATGTTTGTATCCAAAACTTGCCCGTTTTCTTCTGTCTGGATCGAGCCGGAATTGTCGGTGCCGACGGCCCAACCCACCAAGGAATGTACGACATTTCTTTCTTGCGCTGCTTGCCAAATATGACAATTATGGCGCCAAAAGACGAGGCAGAATTGCAGCGGATGGTAGTCACGGGAATTAACCATACAAGCGGCCCGATCGCGATGCGTTACCCGCGCGGCAACGGTCACGGCGTGCCATTGATGGAAGAAGGTTGGGAAGAATTGCCGATCGGCAAAGCGGAAATCCTCCGCAATGGCGACGACGTGCTAATCTTAGGTTACGGTTCAATGGTTTATCCGGCGATGCAAACCGCCGAGATTTTGAGCGAACACGGCATCGAAGCAACAGTCATCAATGCGCGTTTTGTCAAGCCTTTAGATACCGAATTAATCTTGCCTTTGGCACAGCGAATCGGCAAAGTTGTCACAATGGAAGAAGGCTGTTTGATGGGCGGTTTCGGTTCAGCAGTAGCCGAAGCTTTGCTAGACAATAATGTTGTCGTCCCAGTGATGCGGTTGGGTGTACCTGATACATTGGTAGATCACGCAACGCCGGAACAATCCTTTGCGAGTTTGGGATTGAATCCGTCGCAAATGTGCGATCGTATCTTGGCAACATTCAGCCGCAAACAGTCACCTGTCAGCGTCTAATTAGCTATAATTGTAGGGTGGGCATTGCCCACCTTACTTAACTTTCGCTGCACAAAAGGAGAATCAACAATGACTTATCTCAACCCAACTCGCACAGTGCCCCGGAAAAGATTGCACCAAAAACGCATACTTTCTCCAGAAGAAATTGCCCAATGGTACGCGGAAAGAGCTGCATTTCGCCAGCGGTGTCAGCCTATATTCGATCGCCTCAAACCAGAATTGATTAAAACCCACTACAACTGGTATATGGCGGTTGAACCCGACAGCGGGGAACATTTTATCGAAAAAGATTCGTTAGCCGCTGGAAAAATGTGTCGTCAGAAACATCCCAATGCGATCCCGCACGTCTTTAGAATCAATGAAACCGGAGTTTGTGGGACGATATGATGGAAGGAATATTTGGCGATCAAGACGAGCTGTTTTTTGAAATTTCATTGATTGCTGATAACGGCTTAGAATTACCTGTTGATGCTCTGCTTGATACAGGTTTTTCTGGTTGGTTAGCAATGGACATTCAGGATTTAGAGGGACTTGATTGGACTTATGTAGACAAAGAAACAATGCGAACAGCTAAGGGAGAATTCGACTTTGATATTTATGTAGGAAAAGTGCGTATCGAGGGTCAAGAATTTGATATTCCTGTTCACGTAGGTGCGGGAGTACCGGAAATTTTAATCGGCCGCCAGTGGCTGAAAAATCGGCGGTTGGTAGTTGATATTTCAGCGGGTGTTTTGACATTGGAAGCGAATTGAAAGCAAGATGACTTTAAAAAGTTTTGACATAGTAGTAGTAGGAGCAGGCCCCGCAGGCGGACACTGCGCGAGAATATTAGCCAAATCCGGCCGCCAAGTCTTACTTGCAGAACAAAACGACAATTTTAATAAAAATGACTTTTCCAGCGCCGCCACGCCTTTAGAAACTCTCTCACAATTCGATTTACCCGAATCAGTAATCGGCAGTTATTGGCACAAACTAACTATTGAAACTAGCAAAGTCAGTCAAACTTGGGAGTCTCCTCAAAGTTTGGGAGTTGTCTTAAATTTTGCTAAATTTCGAGAATTCCTCGCCAGCGAAGTTCGGGAAAACGGAAGTGAAGTTTGGCTGGGTTATCGCTACATAAAACATTCTCAAGCCAGCGGCGAAACAATCGTAGAATTCAAACAGCTATCCGACGGCAAAATTGTCAAAGTGAGCGCTAAAGTATTAGTTGATGCTACTGGTTTTGCTAGGGCGATTATGTATGACAAAGAAAATGATAAACCAGATTTCTTGTCGGGAACCGGTATCGAATATTTAATCGAAGTAGAACCAGAAATTTACAATAGATATGCAAATGATTTAATCTTCTTTTTGGGCAATAAATGGATGCCGAAAGGTTATTCTTGGATATTTCCAATGGAACAAAATCGGCTGAAAGTTGGTGCGGGACGCATTTTTTTAGATCCGAAAACTGTGAAGAATTTGGAACCGCTGAAAAAATATATTTATTTGCTGATTGATGAGTATTTAAAGTCCAAAAGTTATAAAATTATTGACAAACACGGTTCAACGCTGAAATACAGTCAGGGTTTGCGGGATATTTATTGCAAGGATAACATAATTGCGATCGGCGATGCTGTTTCTACAGTTAACTTTTTGGGAGGCGAAGGAATCAGACACGGGATGGATGGGGCCCAAATCGCGGGAAAATACATTCAACAATATTTGGACGGGAAAATCTCAGATTTTCGGGATTATGAAACCCAAATGCACCGCAAGTTTGATAAAAAATGGCATATTTCAGAAAGATTGGCTGTGAGAAAGTATATCGATGATGTGAATGATGTACTTACTGATAAAACAATTGCTTATTTGAAGTACATGAAAACTGACGATGTGATGGATATTTTGTTTGAGTATAAGTTTGAGAAGATTTCTAGAGGATTGGGTGGTTATTTGATTAGGAAAATTCAGGGTTTTATTCAGAAATTCGGCGGTTGAAACCGGAATTAGGTTTGTAGTAAGGACTTTAGTCCTTATTCAAAATGAGGACTAAAGTCCTCACTACAAACCTAATTGCGAGAAATTTTTGGCGGTGACTTGAAGGCGGGGAAGCGACAATAAAGAATCTTCTAAATTGCTAAATTTTGATTCGCAAGATACACCATAAGTATAACCTGTTGCTCCTACTAAATGTTTTACCATTTTATCAACATTTCCGTAGGGATAAGCGAAGTATCTGACAGGTTTCCCCAGCCCGCGTTCCAAAATAGCACGAGATTTCGATGCTTCCCGCACAATTTCTGTCGGCGACAAACCAGTCAGAGGTTGATAAGTCGCAGACATGGAACCAATCTCAATCCCTGCATCCCGCAGTTGCCGAATTTCGGGCCATCCCATTAACTGTACTTGTTCGGAGTCTGCTTTTTCCCAACTATTTGTCTTTCCTATAAATTCAGCTACTAAAAAAACAGTTGCTGTAAAGTCAAAGCGTTTTAGAAGAGGGAAAATATAGTTAAAAAAGTCGATATAGCCGCCGTCAAAAGTCAGCAATACAGCTTTACCAGGTAAAGGAGTTTTAGCGAGTTTCGCATTTTGCCAATCTTCCCAACTCACAGTATAATAACCAGAATCTTTTAAATATTGCAACTGTTGTTCAAAGATTTCTGCATTAATGCGATCGTAAGCGAGAATTGGCAATTTTTCAGTAACAGTATTATTGTCGAAAAATTCCGGTTTAAATGATTGAGAAACTTCTCGATGTGGCGACTTGCGCCAAATGATTTCCGGCGCGTAAAATACTTGTTTGGGTAAGTCGTTTTCTAAGGGGATTTGCGTTATCGCTTCTCCCGCAATTCCCGCTGCTTCGGCTAATTCCCGCATCGCCGCCGCCGGGAGTGCGGCGCGACGGCTGACACTGGTGCCGATCGCACTTTCGCGCCTCCCGAACATCACTGCATCTTGCGGGTAAATGCCCCCAGAACCCGGTGCATTCAAGCAATCTGGCAAATTAGACCTTTGTTGAGCACTCTCGACCAAGCGCGATCGCAGCGACAT
The DNA here is from genome assembly GCA_036700145.1 of Microcoleus occultus BM001215366. Lineage (GTDB taxonomy): Bacteria > Cyanobacteriota > Cyanobacteriia > Cyanobacteriales > Microcoleaceae > Microcoleus. Next base: position 23,827 of record JAUBOH010000007.1, on the reverse strand, counting down.
CTCCCCGTTTAGCGGTTTTCCCACCAAAGCTTCCCGCACGCACGCGACACACAATTCAAAACCGCTATTTTGAGTAATTGTCGATCGCAATTTTTGAGCCGAAACAAAATTATTTTCCACCGCAACAGTGACAATCCCAACAGCAACGCCGCCGACTTTTACCAGCACATCAATTTCTGAAAGCTCAACTTTGATATTAGGCAATTCTGCGCTAACTTCCACAGCAATCAAGTCTATATCAAGATTAATTGTGAATGCTTCATCGACTATTTCTGGGTTATAAAAATAAGCCTCAAGCCAATTGGGACGACTCCAAATTGACTGTAAAAATAGCGTCCATTCAAACTGCGGATTTTCTGGATTTTGCTGAAAAAAGCGATCGAGAATTTGCCAAGCAAACTGGGATGCGATCGCATCCACCAACACCGCAGCAGCCACCATCCCGTCGCAAACAGGTAATTTAATGATTCCGAGTTTAACGCCCTCTAGTTGAATTGTACAGTAAAGGCGATCGAAGATTTGCGGAATCTCAATATCCAAAATTGGTTCGCTTACCTCCCGCTTAACCTTATAGGCTACTTCCGAATTTATCCATTTGATATGATTTAAAATATCTTGAATTTCATTGCGGTTAAAAATTTTATGATATTTATGAACCTTAGTGCTTTGAATATCTCTCTCAATTCCTTGATGCCAAGGTAAATTCAAACTCAGATTCGCCGCTTTTGCCTTATAATTAATTAGCATCCCAGCATCATACTCGATTCCCATAAAATTACAAACTTGAGACAAAATATGAGTTTTATTATCTACAAGCTCTTCATATTTAACCAATATATGATTAGAGGTATTAACATATTTATGGCTAGTTAACATTGCATATTTCCAGCGATCGATACAGTGTTCTAAATCCCAAACATCGCCCCACAAATCGTGAAAACTCCTAGTAGCCTCATACATAGAAGCGATGGTATCCATACCGTTTCGCAAAATATGGATGAATTTAGCATCAGGCAAAAATTTCTCTATATCCTCAATAAAATAGATATGTTCCGGCGTCTTTTCCAACCAAATACTTTTGTTTTTTTCCACCGCCAAACCATCTAAAACCCCGACAAACCAACCAACCTTATTTTCCGTAGTTTGGCTGACATCAAAATCACGCAAAAGTTCAGGACGATTAATCTCATCATTAAAAAAAGCTTCCATTCTGCTTGACAACTTTCCGGCCAACTTATCGTATAGCAAATAGTGAAAAAATTTAGATTCAGGAAAAGAAATAACTTCTGGATGAGCGGCTAACAAACTTTGAAGAATTGTTGTGCCGCTGCGAGGGGAGCCCACTAAAAATATCCGTTTCATTTTGATACTTGATAAATTGTTTGTGAATGAGATTTTTTTTAATGCACCGCAGAGATGCAGAGGGTACAGAAGAAGAAAAGAAAGAGGTATGATTCATGTTACTCTCTGCACTCTCTGCGCTCTCTGCGGTTAAAAAGTCTTTTCCTAACTCCAACTAAAATCCTCCTTCAACAAATCCGAAAGTTCGCGATTGTAAGGCTTAAAATAATCGCTCAATTCTTGCTCGATCGCCTCTGGCATTTTGCTGTAATCTTCAGCACTATTAATCTCGTATTCGCTAACAGCAATAGCGCTAATATCCAAGAAATCCACCACCCGAGAAAATACTTGAGCGGGATTTGCCTGAAAATCCTCGTACTTCAAAAACAGCAACTGTTCCCTCGGAAAATAATCCAGCCAATTCTTGATTTGATCGACATAAATTCCGCGAGACACATAAGAATAATGCTGGTGATTGAAACTGTAATAACCCTCATCGGATCGAATTTTTTCCACCTCACCTTTGAGTCGATCGCCCTCAGATGCGATCGCCTTTTCAAACTCCAGCTTTTCGCAGCCGATCGCCACTTCTAGATTGTAGTGCAGCCAAGCTCTTTGTACCGGATTTCGCAGCATCACAATCAGCTTAACATCCGGGAAACACTTGTAAACTCGCTGGGCCACCAAAGGATGGTAAATATAGTAAGGAGTCCTCTCTCCCAGCAACACCTTATCACCCGCTACACTCCGCATCAACTGCTTGCTATACCACTCAACTCCTCGGTCAAAATTCAATTCAAAAAAGTGAATTTGTTTGGTTCCTTCTTTAATAATTTGCAGATGATTTTCCAGATATCCGAACAAAGCTTCCGCGCCACATTTTTGAGAACCAAGAATTAAGAAATCAAGTTTATTTTTAGTTTTTAACTGAGTAGAAATTTTGGCATATCCGGGATTACTCTTATTCAAAGCATGAGTTGTTTGAGATTTTTCTGGCACCTCTTGCAACTGCATTTTCCCGTCAAATTCCCAGCGGTACGGCGGACAAAGAATTGTCTTTTGGTGTACGGTCGATCGCACGTACAGCGGATAAACGTGCCAGTGATAGTCATAGGCGTAAGCCCAGCTTTTTTCGTAAATCCCAGCATTTATATAATACTGACCGTTGCCTAAATCCAGCCTGTCTAAATACAACCGAATTTTGCCTTCCCCTTTAGCCAGGGGTAGCAACCTACCCATTTGATTCGTGTTAGTATCAAAACAATTTTGACCATCTTCTCGACTAATAGTCACCCCAATAATTGCACCATTAATTTGCTTAGGTACAGAATAATGAATCTCAATTGTAACAGGATCGCCGCTGTCAATTTCCTCATCCGGCAACACTTTAACGTCGGTAATTTCTACTTCCAAAGAACCGAAGCGATTTTCATTAACTCGCAGTTCCGAACCCGTATTTGTAACTTCAGGAGGACGCATGGGAGTGCGTTTTTCAGTTTCCGATCGCATTTCCGATAAATACTGACCCGCCACGACTTCCGGCTCCCCGTAAGCCAGGATTTTACCTTCTTGCAGCCACAAAGCCCGATCGCAGGTTTTTTGAATTTGAGAGGCCGTGTGAGAAATTAAAACAATCGCGCATCCTTGAGTTTTAAATTCCTCTATTTTTTTCAAACATTTGGTTTGAAAAGCCACATCACCCACCGACAAATATTCATCAATTAACAATACCTCCGGATCGGTATGAACTGCTACGGAAAAAGCCAGCCGCATTTTCATCCCCGTACTATAAGTACGCAGCGGGCTATCAATAAACTGTTCTAATTCTGCAAATTCAACAATATCAGAGAATCGGCGGGCGGCTTCCCTGCGAGTCAAGCCTGCTACCACTGCACCGACAAACACATTTTCTCTACCTGTTAAATCCGCGTGAAAACCTGCACCCAAATCTAACAAACCGCCAATTCTGCCGTTAACTTTAATCGTACCTTCCTCAGCGCGGCCGATACCGCCAAGAAGTTGCAGCAAAGTTGATTTTCCCGCCCCATTCTTGCCGAGAATTCCCAGCATTTCTCCAGGAGAAACAGTAAAACTAACATCCCGCAATGCCCAAAAACGATCCTGGGGCTTCATGCGCCACCAGCCCCACAAAGCAGCCTCCATAATCGTCATAGGCCGACCGGCACTGTAGCGATTAAAACGCTTCCCCAAACCCTTCACCACAATAGATTGACGCATCTACAATTCCTCCACAAATCGATCGCTTTGCCGTCTAAAAATTCCCAGTCCGATCGGCAAAAGAACGGCAACAACCACACTCACAATTAGCAGCGCTGACCAGTCGGGCTGCATACCTTTTAACAGTATTGCCCGATAAGCTTCGATCAGGGGTACCATCGGATTTAACTGATATAAAGGCTGATATTGTTTCGGGACGCTGCTGAGGTCGTAGAAAATCGGAGTCAGGTAAAAAAGCATCTGCAAAACCACGCCCAAAGTGTGCTGCGTGTCGCGAAAAGTAACGTTCATCGCAGCTAGGGGATAAGCCAAACTCACCGTCAAAACGAATTGAATAACTATCAACAATGGCAGGTAAAGCAGCACTGAATTTGGCTGAACTCCATCCACAGCCAGAAATATAATCAGCACCGGCAGCGCCAGCAAAAAGTGAATCAATCCGGTGGTCGTTGTAACTACAGGCAAAATCGCCGTTGGAAAATTCGGCTGTCTGATTAAAGCTAAATTGCCGGTAATCAATCCCGTTGCTTGAAACAGCGCTATTTGAGACCAATTCCAGATTAACAAACCGCTGAAAGCAAAGGAAGAAAACTGCGGAATATTCACCGGAATTACCGATCGAAATACAAAAGAAAAAACAGCCAACTGCAACAGGGGATTGATCAAAGTCCAAGCAATCCCCAAGGCCGATCGCTTGTAAATTAACTTCATATCTCGATCGACCAACTCACGCAGCAAATCGAAGAAATGAGTGACTTTGCGCCTGTAAACCAACGTTTCCACAGTTTTCAACCTGCACCTCCAGCCACAGTCTGCGCTTGGGGCTGTGGTTGCTCTTCCGCATCAGTCATCGCTGCCAAACGCTGAGCCTGTAACTGCGCTTCCCTGTAAGCAAAAGGGCTCTGTAAAGCCCCCAGCAGCTCGCTGACAACTAACTTGCGGGGAAACCAGCCCGGCCGGATTAAGCGTTGCAACAGCGACCTGTTCAGCCACTGAGACACCGCAAATTGCAAAATTGCCCCGCGGCTGACTGTACGATTGCGATCGCACGTCAGCAAATAAGCCCCAAAACTCTGCCCGTTGTCCCGTAGCTGCTGACTTAAAGCATTGCCACTGCGCCTGTGTACGTGCCACACAAAGGCTCTCGGCTCATAAAAAGTCGCGTATCCCTTAGCCAAAATCCGGTGAAACATCTCCATATCCCCAGCGCCCCGAGTCGCCGTCCCCACATCCAAAGCCGGGTCAAAATTGCCAACAGCCTCGAACACTTGTACGCGGAAAGCCATATTCGCCCCAACGCCGTAAGATTTCGCCCACAGCAACTCCTGCGCCGAGAGCTTGCTACCATCAACTTTAAAGCGGTGGAAGTATTGCAGCATTCCCCCGCAGTCGAATTCAAATTGAATTTGAGCCTGTGTTTCCAGTTCCGCAGCCGCCACCAAACCGCTAACTGCCATAATTTCCGGGTCAGCAAAGCCCGCAGCGATACCCCGCAGCCAACCCCGATCGGGCCGCATATCAGGGTCAATAAAAGCAATAATCTCGTGGCCCGCTTCAGCGATCGCGCGATTGCGAGCCCAGTTCAATCCTGGTCGTTCTTCCCTAACGTAGCGTACAGGCAATCCCGCGACCAATTCAGCGGTGCTGCTGTTGGCGGGAGCATTGTCTATAACGATAATTTCTCGGTTTGGATAGTCTAGGGCGAGAATTGCTGCCAGGGCATTTTTGAGCAAATCGGTGCGATCGCGCGTGCAGATGACAACGCTAATTGGCGGCAGTTCTCGATCTTCATCTGCTGCGACCGGGGCTAACTGCTCTGCTAAACTCGCTCGCATCAACTCCTTGCCCATCTGCTCCACAATTGTTTGTCGCACTCGATCGGCCGAGATTGTTTGCTGCCAGGGATTGTTCTCAACATAGGCCCAGCCGATCGGCTGTCCCCGGTAGCGAACCAAGATGCGGACTTTTTCATATCTTTCTAGTCCCCTAATCGGATTTATATCTTCAGTAAACTCGATTTCAAGCACTTTTATTGCCATAAATTTCTCCTAAAAATACGACTTGAATAGGGCAGTGGGCATTGGTAATTAGAAATTATGTAGGTTGGGTTGAGGTCACGAAACCCAACTCTCCATTATTTAAAATCAGGTGTTGGGTGAAATGAAACGTAGGGTTCGCTCGCGCTCACCCAACTCTTCATTTAAAATCAGGTGTTGGGCCAAGCGTTGCGTAGGGTTCGCTCGCGCTCTACCCAACCTACTTCTTACCAATTACCCGTTACCGATTACCCATTAGCAATTATTTAACTGCCAAAACACGCTCTTCCAAAGCAACCAAAGGCTTTGATTTGATCGACTCAGAACCGCGCGGCATACCGTTAACCGCGATCGCTCTCGCCAGCGGTTCCGCCCAATTCAGTGCCAGAATCCTTCGCAGGTGAACCCCCCGTAGCGGTTCGGCGCCGACTTCTGGAAGGATGTGACCGATTGTCAGTTTGCCGTAGTACAGGTAAATGCCAGCGGGTCTTTCGGCATCGATCCTTTGTTCTGCTGCTTCCAAACCTCGCTGCAAGTCGATTTCTATTTCGTATCCGCCCAAATCCGCGCGGGCCGGGCCTTCTTGCACAAAACTAGAAATGCCCGATCGAGTTTTCAACTCATCCATCACGCCCCGCAAGTACCAGTAACCCAGTAGTTTAGTCCGCAGCCCCCGCCAAGTACCGCGCATCCCCATAGCTTCTAGCAAATCTAGCGACCGTCTCAGTCCCGCAGCCAGCAAATCTAGAGCGGCCGGCCAGTAAAAAACCAGGGCGACCAAAATCTTATCGGCCAAAGAGTAAGGAGTTTCGTAATCCCCTACGTGCAGAGTCGGCTTGAGTTCCGGGTGTCGCTGACCGATTAAAACATACGCTCGCCCTTCCTGGCGAGCTCTGCGAAAAGAGCGATCGAGATTGTTAGTTTCATGTTCGTAATGATACCCAACAGCATCTTGGGCCACAGCAAAAGATACGCCAGCTTTCAGCAATCGCACTCCAAACTCGTAATCTTCCCCGCCGCAGTTCCCGATCGCCGAATCGAAGCCATCAAGACGGGCAAACAGTTCAGCATCCAAAGAAAGGTTGCCGCTGAGCATATCTTGATAGGTGAATCGGTGAGCTGGTTGCCTCATCTGATAAAATTTGTCTTCCCACCACGATCGCACTTCCACGTCAAAATACCTAGTTGCTCCTTGCATCTTAGGCGGATAAGGGCCCATGACAGCACAGCCCGGACGCTCTCGGTGAGTGCGAACGTGGCTTTCTACCAAAGGCGGCAGCGCTTCTATATCGTCGTCGAGAAACAGTAGCAATTGCCCGGTAGCCGAAGCCGCTCCCGTATTGCGGGCGATTGAAGCGCTTCCACAATTTACCTCGATCGCATTTAGTTTAAACGGAGCTTTGTAGTCTTTGAGCATTGCCAAAGTATCGTCAATGCAGCTATCTGCAACTACAGTAACTTCCATGAGGTCGATCGGATAAGTCTGCGAGTGCAGTGCATCAAGCGCCCGTCGCAGCGAATAACTTCGGTTGTGACTGGGAATAATGACACTGACAGTAGGATTTTCCCTGTTCATTTTGTTAATGGGTAATGGGTAATGGGTAATTTGAGATTTGAAAATTGATTAGTAACTTTAATCTCAAATCACCAATCTGCTTTTCGTTAATTGAATCGGTAATTGGTAATTGCGAATTGGGCGGCGAAGCAAAGCAAAGGGATTGAGGATTGGAGATTACAACATTAATTATTACTTCATCTCGATGCCTTCTTGCTTCATCTCTATCTTCATCTCGATGCCTTCTTGCTCGATCTTTCCATCCGTTACTTCCGTTACAGAATTCGTTGCCGAACTTGCTTCTTGCTTCTTGATTCTTGCTTTTTGATTCTTCTTTGAAACAAAATAAGCCATCGGGCCGCTAATGCAGCCTCGCAATTCAGCCAAAAGCAAATCACGAGGAACAGAACCCGGTTGCTTTCGCAACGAAGCAATTAGGTCAGGAATTTGTTTGGACCGCAGCCACCCCAAAGCTAACAGAGGCACGCTAAATTCTCTGTTAACCACAAACATCTGCGTCCAGAAAGCATAGACTCCGATTCCGTAGCATTGGAGCAACTTGAGCAATTCTGCCCAGGTGCGCCGGTGGCGGTGCCAACTCAAGGCCGTCGGTTCGTAGACGATGCGGTAGCCAGCGCGCAAAATGCGGGCAAACTGTTCGCAGTCTGAACCGCACTTAGCGGGAGTACCCACGCCCAAAGCTTCGTCAAACAGCCCGATACTGTCAATCAAACTTTTCCGCAAAGCCATACTCCCGGAAACCCCCACAGGATAAACAACCAGCGGATTGCATTGCGTCCCGTCAAAAACTCGGCGCTCGAAGCCCCGCCCGTAGGGGCTGTAGCGCTCGAACCATTCTTGCGCTTCCGTTTCCAGTTCTAGGGGCATCAGTAGCCCCGTGACACACATAACTCGCGGATCGTTGAAATTTCGCAACAGCGATCGCAACCAATTCCGATCGGGCACTGCATCGTCATCTGTCATCGCCACAATCTCGGCTTTAGCTTCGCGTAAAGCTCGGTTGCGGGCGGCGCTCTCGCCCGCTACATCTTCTTCCCGCACGTACCGGACTTTTGGGTAATTTTTTACCAATTCGCGGCTAGCATCCGTAGCTGGACAATTGTCAATTACCAAGTATTCCTGACCGTCATCTGGGAGCAGCATCAGCGCATCGAGACACCGCCGCAAATCTTCGGGTCGATCGCGCGTGCAAACCGCTACTGTGGCGCTCGGCATTGCCTCCACTGGCCCCCGCTCGTCCCATTCTAGAGTTTCGTAGAGCCAGTTTTTCCACAGATTGTCACCAGCCGCGTTCATCAGTATTTCCCGCAATTCATTGCCGCCAATGCGACCTCCGACTACCGGAAAAAGAGCTTGCCCGATCGGCTTTCCGTGCAGTCTAATTAAAACCAAGGCTTTGCTGTAACGCTCCTCAACCGCTATTTCTGGCGGCAATTGGGAGATTTCCAAGTCGAGAATAGCTGTTGCCATTTTAGATTTTAGATTTTAGATTTTAGGTGGCGAAAAAATCATAGATACTCCGTATTTTACCGGATGTATTTTAGCCGAAATTGTTGTAGGGATAGCAACTTATCAATGTTATACTTGCAGATCGCCGATCGCGAATCAAACATAAAGCCTCATTTTTGTGATTGCTGTTATTTATTTTTACTTTCGATTACCCGCTGATGTCAAGTTTTTTTCCTACATAAATTTTACCGCAGAAAACGAGCGCCCGGGTCGGCTGGTGTCAATTGCAGGTATTATTGGTGACAGACGCCCTGCCAAGTCTCGCCATTCATGCCAAATCAAAAAGCCCGATTTTTTGAGAAAACCGGGTTTGTGCGATCGAGCATTTCAGCATTAAGTGCGATCGGGTAATATTCAAAGGCAAAATACCAAACAATTAAACACTCTCGCAATTCAAACTTTCGCGAGTAGTAGTTCTAGTATAAGAATTCCAACTATCCAACTCCGCCGAATTCCGGTGATAAAGCATCGCCCTCGCAGCCTCGCCAAGTCCTCTAACCCCAGTAAAATCTGCACCTTCAATGCTAGTAACATGATCCAAACTAACATTAGTCATATCAGCCCCACGAAAATCAACTCCCTGCAATTCTGCACCACTTAACCGCGCATCCCGCAAGCAAGCACCAGTCAGAAAAGCCCTTCGTAAATTTGCACCGCTCAAACCCGCACCTTGCAGATTAGCACCAGTCAAATCAGCCCCACTCAAATAAGCACCCAGCAAATTAGCACCGCTCAAATCCACAAACCGCAAATTAGCAGTATTCAAAAAAGCCCCGCTCAAAATAGCTCCAGGCCCGACAGCACCGCAATTTTTGTATCTAAAACCGGACGGCCAAATTGTCAGCGAGTCGTAGATAGCAACTTGCAATTTGGCATCGCTCAAATCTGCCTCACTCAGATTAGCATTCCGCAAATCTGCCCTGCACAAACAACTGTTTTGCAAACGAGCCGACTTCAAAATCGCGCCTTGCAAATTAGCGCCCCGCAAATCCGCCCCAACCAGATTAGCACCGCTCAAATTTGCACCGCCGAGGTTAGCGCCAATCAAACTAGCACCGCCGAGGTTAGCATCGCACAGGTTAGCACCGCTCAAATCGCGATCGTACAAATCAACCCCCGCCAAACTTTCCCCGGACTTCAAAGCAGCCAGTAACCTTTCCGAATCCGAATTTGTGCGATCGATCGTCAAATTAACCATTTCTTTAAAAAAAATACCTCAATTCAAATTATCATACCTTGACCAGAACTCCTCTGAGCATCCCTCACCAAACTTTACAATCAAACTTTCTAAAATTTAGTAAAATCTATAAAACCGAATTAAAAAAAAATCACCACAACCCACAAACCCTATGAAAATCCAACCGCCAATGACCATGATGGACTTCTTTCGCAAAAGCGAAGGAACCTGGTTTTCGCAGCGTTCAGTCCATCACTTCGACGCCGTAGCAGACGAATCAGGCGAATCAAATCTCATCATTCAAATCATGGAAAAAGACCACCCCAAAATCCAAGAAATTTGCGAAAAACAAGGCGTCAATCCAGCACTAGCCGTCGGTGGAGCCATCTTCATGTGGCAGACAACCCTCGACGCCCAAGATAAAGAACCAAACCCAAATTACGCAGCAATTCTAGTAGATATTCCCGACCAAAACAATCCGCAATCCGGCAAATTCCTCCGCAACCAAGGCTATGTAGAAGGAATACCAGTTATCGGGAGATACAATTTTGCAGCAGATGGAGTCTTGACAATCGACACAGAATATGAAAAAAATCAAGGTCAAGAACGCTGCTGGTTTATCACCGACGATTTCCGCGTGCGCGTCAGCACAGTACGCATGATGAACGGAGTAAACCTAATGACTTACAGTTCCGAACGCCGCTGCGTCACACCCGAAGTTTTGCAGCAAATAATTCAACAGCAAAAAGTCATTAGTCATTAGTCATTAGTTATTAGTCATTAGTCATTAGTCATTAGTCATTAGTTATTAGTTATCTACTGCCAATGCCCCATGCCCCATGCCCCATGCCCCATGCCCCATTCCTCACCCCCGCTCATCAAACTTAGTATAAAAACTACCGTATTTAATCCAGTATTGTTTTAGCTCGTGGTTAGGCGTGTGCAAACTCGCCTTAGCTTGATAGAGAATAACTTTGCGGTGATTTCCAATCCAAACTTTATTAATCGGGTGAACGCAAATAAAAGTCCCCCCCAAAGTCTCAACGCACTTCTCAAAAGTCTCAATAGTCGGATATTCTAAAGTTTCAAATATAAAAAAACTTCCAGAACAAATCAAATGCCGACTCCTAATCCAACACTCAATTTTTTTTCTAGCTATTGGCGGCAACATAATATATTAAACATTCAGTTTTTCTCACATTACTAATGTGACCCCAGGCAATTCGCTAGCAAAACTTTCGACTTTTTCAAACAGCAAAGGCCCCTCAGTCGAACCCCAAACCTGCTCGCCAGTATTAACATCCATTCCTCGGTCTAAACTTGCCCAAGTATGCTCTGTCAATTCTACATCGCTGACTAAATAAGTCTGGCATCCCTTGCGATCGATCAAACACTTGTTCCCAGGCTCTACGCTACCTCGGAACATTTCGCCATCTCTCTTAAATATCATCGAACAGTTATAGCGGCGCTCAATAGAATCCGGCGTAATAGTCAGGAGAATATCTAATTCTCGCCCTGCACCCGCATACATCATACCATCTTTTAGGCCGTAATTTTCTATATAAATTTGATTTTCTTGTTCGACAAGTTTGTGAATGCCTTGACGGTAAGGATTCCACACATCGTAGTCATAAACCTGTTCGGAATAAAAACCGATCGCACCAAAAAACTCAAAGGGTAAAGGCCGAAACAAAACCCGAATGTGAGCGTAACTTTGCGGGTTGGCACTTGCCTGCTTTTGGTTGCTAAAATGCCCCGCCATCAAGCTAGCTAGGGCGATAAGTTCGCTTGTCATTGGGTAATTGGTAATTGGGAATTGGGAATTGGGAATTGGGAATTGGCAGTAGATCACCAATAACTAATAATTAATTAGCCGACAAAGAGCGGATTTCTGATGAAAAAGAAGCGGTGGTAACGCCTGCACCGTCGCCTGTTTTGATCAGGGAAACGCGGAAACGCAAGTTAGGTGTACCGAACCAAATTCGCTCTTCAGCAGACGCTCGATCGTACTCTGTGATTAAAATAAAAGTTCCGTCCTCTGTCAACTGGTAGCGACCAACAGCAGGCACTGTCTCAGCATACCCGCGATCGCGCAGCAACTTCCCCTCACACGGATTTTCCGCATCTGGCACTGGTACGAGCACGCAACTGCCTTGCAGCACCTCTTTTTCGTCCCAATCCGACTCACCCTCCCAACTCATCCGAAAAGGATGAGCCGCCGCCGCAGGATCGATGTTGTAAGCTTGACAAAGCTCAACTACTTCTGGATCGTCCGCATTCAGCGCTACAATGTCGATCGTAGAACGAACTTCCTCAAAGTGGCTAAAAGCTAAATGGTGAGCGCTGCGTTGCGATCGCCATTTGCCTATTGAACGCTCGATAAATTCACTCAAATTCATTGGTAATTGGGAATTGGGAATTGGGCATGGGGCATGGGGCATTGGGCATTGGGTATTGGGTATTAGCTATTAGCACCAACCAATAACCAATAACCAATAACCACTAACCAACGACCAATCTAAGAAACCTCAGTAATGCTGAGGATTTTGCCCCCGCTTTTATTGATATACTGAATGTTCTGAGATAGCTGGCTGTAACCCACTTCGTAAGTCACATTGCTCAACTTCATCCGAGAACCCGCGCCCTTGACAGCCGAGATCCGAAAACGCTTCCCGGTATTGCTATAAGCACCGGAACCGCTAGCAGCAGCTTTGATTTTTGTGCCCAGATTAGCAGCTACATCGGCAATCAATTTAGCCTGAGTGCTCGCATCGCTGGTAGCATCGCCGCGGTACAAAGCAAACATCCGATTGAAACCGACATTTTTGGTGCCAACTTGACTGCGAGTGCTGCGCGCGTAAGGAACAGTATTCTCGCCGAAATTTGTATTATACTCGTTGCTATCGAGATAAGAGTCAATTTCCCTGTCGTATCCTTGCTCGTTATAAGTGATAACGTGTGCTGAAATCTCCGATTGATCCGCAGGCGCGCGGCCCAACAAATGCTTGGAATTGAGTTCGATAAACCGATAGGGGGAGCTAGATTCAAAAAAGCGCGATCGATATAACTCCGATTTTGCCACCAAGTTCACAAAACCCTTAACGGTGATGTCACCATTTCGTAACAGCGATTCGGCACTGGTTAGCCGATCGCACTCCATCAAATGTGCATTACCCAAAACTTGTTTGTAAACAGCCCGAATCACTGTTTGCAAATCATCTTCTGTAGCATTCGGTCGCATTTCCACCGGTGCCGAGTCAACAGCCCATAAAGACATTCTATTTCCTCCTAATTTTCCTTTGATTTTCTGAAAGTTTGGGAATTGGCGATTAGTAATTGTGCATCGACCTTCTACTCAACTCGATCCCCCTCGCATCCCCCTTAAAAAGGGGGACTTTGAAATCAATCTCTTGTCCCCCCCTTATTAAGGGCAGGGCTGTTTCATTCTCACGTAAATCATCGTTTTGTAGGGGCGGTGCCAAGAGTGCCCGCCCTCCGTGTCCACGATTTTGTATGTGTTTGGTGAGATTGGGGCAGCCACGGGGGGCGGCCCCTACAAGAGAATGAAACAGCCCTGCTTATTAAGGGGGACTAGGGGGATCGCTACGAAATTTCCGTGATGCTGACGATTCTGCCGTTAGTCCGATTAATCCGCTGAATTTGCGGCGTCATCCTGTTACCGGGAACAATATATTCCACAGTGCTGCGGCGGCGAGGCTGGTTGTATTTCGCACCTTGCACCACAATCTTAAACATCTTTTCAGTTGCATCAGCATAACCGCTACGACCTCCAGACATCGGAGGTACAATCTTGCTAGTGCTGTTAGTTGCTACAGCATAAGTTAGCTGTGAATCCTTATTTGTGTCAGTTTCCGCAGGGCCGCGGAACAGAGCAAACATCCGGTTGTAGCCGACTTGTTTTTGACCGACTTGGCTCACAGCAGCGCGGTAGAAAGGTACGGTATTTTCGCCGAAGTTTTCTTGATATTCTTGGCTGTCAAGATAAGAGTCAATTTCCGCTTCGTAACCGTGCTCGTTGTAGAGGCGAACGTGTTCGGAAATCTCTGCTTGAGATTGAGGTGCCCGACCCAACAAATGTTTGAAGTTGAGTTCAATAAATCGGTACGGAGAAGCTGTTTCAAAAAAACGCGCGCGGTACATTTCAGATTTGGCGATCGCCCGCACGAAGTCGCGCACGGAAATGCTACGATCGCACAACAAAGATTCCGCACTCGTCAAACGCTCGCTCTCCATCACATAAGCGTTGCCCAAAACCTGCCGATAGGCCGCCCGCATCACGATTTGCAACTCTTCCGAACTGCTAGTCTGCCACAGCTCAACAGGCGCTCCCGAAAAAGCTTCGATTCCAAATTTCACCGCCGGCGCTGTACTCACCATTTTTACTTTCTCCCATTGTTTTTGAGTTAATAAAAACCTTTCAAAATCCACTTTTGTGCCGACTTGCATTTCGTCTCTAGCAAGTTCCGCCCACAATACTTTCACCAATCTTAGGAATTAAAGACCAAAGATTAAAAATGATTGAACCATTTCCAACCTTCAATCTTTAATTCTCAATCACAGAGATTAACTTGCCGCCAATCTCCCCCTTGGGGGGCGAGGGGGGGTTGTCAACTGTCAACTGTCAACTGTCAACTATTTAACTAGCTCACGGGTGTGATGCTAGCAATCACGCCGCCCATTTGGTGAATCCGTTGGTATTCTTGAGACAATTTATCAAAAGGTACCAGATACACTTGGTTGCTGCGGCGGAATTTGGAGACGCGGTTGACCACATTCGATCGATAAGCCGTAACTTCGATCCGGTAAACCTTACCTTCTTCGCCAGCACCGGCTCCGTGACGAGTCCGAGCGCCGCTGGGCGTGTCTTGGAACGACCAGCCGTCGGAACCGCCCGAAGGAGCGATTACAGCCAGCGGTGTTTCCTGAATTACGTGCTTGTACAATTTGGCGCTCTTGCCGGCCAAACTGCCTTTCAAGTCACTGCTAGAAGCACCGCGCAACAGTTGGAACATATAGGTAAAACCAACCATGTTCTTACCTGTCTGGGTTTTGTAGCCGCGGTAATACGGTACCGTGTCTTCCCCGTAAGCATTTTGGTACTCGTCGCTGTCGATGTAGGAATCGATATCAGCTTCAAAACCGCTCGCATCGAGGATGCCGCTGTGATGCTTGGTTTCTTCGTAGCCGTCAGGTGCTCTACCTAACAAGTGCTTGAAAGTCAGCTCGGTATAGCGGTAGCGCGGGCAAACGTCAAAAAAGCGCGATCGGTAAAGCTCCGATTTTGCCACTTGGCGCACAAACTCGCGGACGCTGATTTCGCCGCGTTTGAGCTGGGATTCGGGAACAGCAAGCCGTTCGCTTTCCATTACGTAAGCATTGCCCAAAACTTGTCGGTACACTGCTTGAATTACGGTTGCGGCTTCCTCATCCGAGCGTCCGGGCCACAACTGAACGGGGTCTGTGTCTTCAAATAGGGCGACGCCCAATTGAGATGCAGGTCCAAAAGCCATTTAAACTCTCTCCTGGATAGCCACAAGGTTTGCTTAGAAAAATGTATCAAACTTTTACAAAGAGACCGATCGACCTCATAAACTCGCTACCTGCCCGCTACAGCAGCAGCTAGCTAGCACGAGTCTGGTTCTCCAAGTTTTCATTATTGGACTATACACCGCCCTCAAAATCCGATCGATGAAGATTTGTAAAGTTTTGTCAACATCTTTGGGCTCCTGAACTAAAATCTTCTCATAAAAAAGGGGAGCTTTTAGCAGGCGCAAATTGTGAAAAAATGTTTAAAACTCAGAATATGAGATCGAGTTGGCTGCTCTTACAAGGTGCAATAAAACGTAACTTTTGATGCAAGAACCAGTAGCATTAACTTTGTCGAAGCCCGCTTGTCTTCGGAAAATAGCTTTCCTGTTTCTGGCGTTGCATCAAACCTTGAGTGCAATTATTTTTACTCTTCGAGGTGCGGGAGCGGTAGAGCAAAGATTTAACTCCAAGGCTGACGTACCAAAACTTTGATAGATCGGGTTTTTCACTCTCTTTGCGAGGGCGGCAACAAAGTCTATTCGTCCATAAAACCCGGTTTTTGAGTCCACGACTGAATTCGATCGACGAAGATGCAGTGGCGATCGGTCTTTCAATCTGACGATACTGCAAGTTTCGCGCAAAGGAGGGAGCTAACCGCAGTGATGGATCTCGATTGTTTACCTTACGGCGCAGGCCACGCAGAGGAAGGGGTCTGTCTGCTAGTGCGAATGGGGCCGCACCGAATTTTACTCGACTGCGGTGTAGAGGATATCGCACCCCTGTCAGCGAAACTAGATCGATCGCTGCCAGCCGATTTCGTGGTGTGTACCCACGCCCACTCCGACCACGCCAGAGGTTTGCTAGCACTCCATCAATCTTTCCCCCACTTGCCAATTTACGCCAGCGAAGTGACAGCGCGACTGCTACCGCTCAACTGGCCCTCGATGGCTACTGAGCCGGAGTCGCATTTCTGTCAGGCACTGCCTTGGCAGTCGCCGGTGGAACTGCGCCCGGGACTTACCGTGCAGTTGTTTCCGTCGGGCCATTTGCCCGGAGCGGCGACGGTGCTGCTGACTTACGCAGCCCCCCACCGCACCTACACCCTGGTTTACACCGGCGACTTTTTTCTGTCTAATTCTCGTTTGGTGGAAGGTTTGCCACTCGGAGAACTTAGGGGGATGAAGCCAGATGTGCTGATTGTCGAAGGCAGTTACGGCACGGCGCGACACCCTCACCGCCGACAACTCGAAAATCAGTTAGCCGATCGCATCCACCGCGCGATCGCCGACGGGTACTCGGTACTGCTGCCCGCGCCAGCCCTCGGTTTGGGTCAAGAACTGCTGATGTTGCTCCGCAGCCACCACTACTTCACAGGCCGCGACTTGGATATTTGGGTAGATGGCACTGTCGCCGACGGGTGCGACGCTTATCTGGAACTGCTGCCCCAGTTTCCCACCGCCGTCCAAAATTTTGCTCTGCACCAACCTTTGTTTTGGGATGAAAGGGTGAAACCCCGCGTCCGCCGACTGTCTGCCGAAGTGCGCCCCGGATTGGGTTCCACGCCGTGTGTTGTGATTACAGACAAGTTTGCTGATTTGGGTTTGTATGTTGCCGATCGGACAAATCCTTGGATTTTGCTCGCACCTCAAAAACCCGGATATCCCGTCAGGGAATGGCTGGGCAACTGGCCCGAATCTGGAGTCAGAAGCGTTGAAACTTATCTGCTAACCGAACACTGCGACGGCCCGGGAACTACCCAGCTCATCCACAACTTGCGTCCGCAGCACGTAATTTTAGTGCACGGTTCCCCTGCATATTTGGCTGACTTGGCTAACTTGGACGAGCTGCGAAACCGCTATCAGTTGCACACTCCGGCGGCCGGCACAGTTGTCGAATTGCCGATCGGGGAAATGTTTTTGCAGCCCGCGATCGGGGAAACTAACTATGAGGGAGAACTCAGCGAATTGGGGACAGAGGTAGCCATTAGCTTGCCGAGTCCGATTACAGCCGATCCTCGGTGGGCAAATTTTGCCGATACCGGTTTAGTAGAAGCGCGCTGGCAAGGCGAAGAACTGGTACTGCGCGGCATCGGACAGCGGGAACTGCTTTTTCAAGGCAGCGCCGTTCAGGCCAACCTCGAATGCTGCGGCAATTGCCAGCACTACCGCGGCCAGCGCTGTTGGAACCAGTCCAGTGCTTTGTTTGGCTTTAAAGTTACTCCCGACGGTTACTGTCCGGTTTTTGAAGCGATACCGGAGTCCGAACTTTTCCTAGACGGGGAAACAGACGGCGAATAAGCTGTCGGACACCTCCAAACCACCCCGCAGGCAAAGAAAACAATCCTGACAGTTGGCGATCGCCCGAACGGCAAAAAAACGATTTATTTCACCAACCGTAAGCTATCACCCATTTAATTTATCAACTAATCTGTAATTAAACTATGATGGCCCCGGCCCGAAAGCCCGCCATAAACCTCAAATTTGAATGCAAAATAGCTTATTTGGTGACAAAGAAAGAAAATTTTTGGCTTAAACCCGGTTTTTTGCGTAATTCTTCCATAAAAAAGGGAGAAAAGTCGTTTTCTTTTCCCCCAACTATTCCTTTTGCCTCAAGCGCGAGCTCAAAACTAATCTAAATTCGAGTCCGGGTAGTGATTGCGAATTTGTTCAGCTTCAGGACAATCGTCAGAAACTAGGGGTTCGCAGTTAGTTCTCGACACCGAAGCCAACTTCTGGGACACAGCTCCAATACTTTCTAGACGCACCATTTCTTCCCAAGAGCTAATTTCGTCTTCTTCGTCGGTTTCGTAGCGCAGCGTGACTAGATCCCCTTCAATATCTAGGATACGAGCGCGCTCTATCCAACGTTGCTGATCTCGAAGAAAAATAGAAACCTCACGACCATCACAACAGAGTTGATAGATTTTGCGCTGTAGCATTTGTCAGTTCTCCTGCGCAGTGTAATTTGCTCAAAAAGATTGCCTGTTTACAGTAACGTACTTTGGGTTTTACATCGGAAGGCACAGCCATATCGACTGGCTAGTTTCACGTTTTCTGAAACTTCAACACCGATGGGAGTTACTAAATTTGATTTTACCACCAAATCTATCCAGTATGCCATTTATCTAATTACAGGTTTTGCAGCCGGCGGCATCTCTCCAGGGAGGCATTTGCCAGAATAGATCCCAGAATCAGGACGATCGCGCGAAAGCTCCAACACCGACCAAAAAAAACAGACTCTGCTAAGGCGTGGAAATCTCGCTCTCGAATGCCTCAAGCGGTACATCACTCTCTTTTTTGATGGCAAGGAAGATCGCCTGCCCGACACGCCTGTTGACTCAATCGAAAATGGAAAATCGACGAGATCGCTCCAAAGCGACACTCAAACAACGACAATAACAACAGACTCTGCAAGGAAATCTCGATTTCTTCTGCTTCCAGTCGCGATCGGGCAGGCCAAGTTTGGACGGTGAGTTCGATCGCCCACAGTACCGCCTCTTTCCTCAATCTCAAACCTAAAATCGAATATTCTCAAATCTACCGACCGAAGTATGATCAAAATCACTGACAGCAGGCAGCCCCTAAATGTAGAAAATGGTGGCGACCAACAACTAGCTTCAAAACGGGCAGCGAAGTGGCGGTTAAGCTAAAAGAATTGCGGTTGGGTTCAGAACAAATTGGAGTCATCGCTCGAGGGTGTTAAGGAGGCTAATTGATGGTATACGCAGAAAATTGGTCGCAGCCGTCTATCTTGGAGCTAGCGCGATCGGGCAACTTTCAAGCCCTGAATTACTGGATAGACAGCTTGCTGCGACCCGAAGGGATTTATGCCCGCGTCGAACCCGAAAAGGCCGGCTGCGTGCAAATCCTAGTAGAATTCCAGCGCGAATTTGCGGCTGATACTACATTACTGGGGAGCACTCTCCGGGAAGGCTTAGTCAAATTTATTTGTCACCAACTCTGGAGGCTCAACTCGCCAGCAGTAGAAGGGGTGCGAATTCACGCACGCTTGGCTGGGGAACCAGACCTTCTCTGGAAACAGTCAGTGCGAATTGTTACTCCGGCAAACCGGCGGCGGCGGCGTTACCGTTCCCTACTGGTCGTCGATTGGGTTAAATTTAAAACGTATCGTTCTCTGCTTCTAGTGGGGTCGGCACTTGCCTCATTTATTTTAGGGTGTTGGGTGAGCTACCACGAGGCTCTGGCCCTGCGGTTTGTATCCCCGGTCTCCCCGTACCAGCAAGCTGCCGTAATGTCGGGGCCGCCTCCAAAACGTCCGGATGCGGTGCAAGCGGCCTTAGAAGTAGTACCCGTAGTGCAAAAAAAGCAGGTGGCAAATCCCTACGACCCAACCGTAACCCTGATGTTCGGAGGAAATGTGAATCTATTGGATGCGCTGGGAGCATCTGCGGGCAAGGATTACCATTGGGCTTTCGCCAATATGGACGAGTACCGGCAAGCAGATGTAGCGATGGTTAACCTAGAAAACCCCTTGACTCGCTCTACCTTGGGCGCGGGCAAAAAACAATTAAATTTTAAAGCCGATCCAGAATCGGTGAAAGTATTAACAGCAGGAGGAGTGGATCTTGTCAATCTGGCAAATAACCACGCTATGGATTACGAGGAACCGGGGCTGGTGGAGACTATAAATACTCTAAATAATGCTGGGATCGAGCATCTCGGAGCCGGCAGAGATATTAAAGAAGCTAGGCGTCCAGATATTATTGAGGTTAAGGGTCAGCGGATCGCGTACCTCGGTTATTACGATGCCGACCTTCACGCCGCCGACTCTGGGAAAGCGGGCACTAACCCCCGCCGCAACAATCGCGTGGCAGAGGATATTCGAGCTCTCAGGGGTCAGGTAGACTGGATTATTGTTAATTACCACTGGGGAGTCGAATTGGCAGATTATCCCGGGGATTGGCAGATTGATTTGGCTCGGTTCACGATCGACCAAGGAGCAGATTTGGTAGTGGGACACCACCCCCACGTCCTGCAAGGTGCAGAAATTTACAAGGGCCGCCCGATTGTTTACTCCCTGGGTAATTTTATATTCGGCGGGAATGCTCGCAGCGATTACGATACCGCAGTCCTGAAAGTATCGCTCAAAGACAGGAATATGAAGGTAGAATTTTTGCCTGTGGAGGTGAAAAAGTTTCAGCCTTCGGTTGTGAAGGGAGCGGCGGGCTCGCGCATCCTCAAACACGTTGAGCAAATTTCTAGTATTTTCGATCGACCGATGGGAGCGCAAGTAATTCTCGATGCCCCAATCAACCCTGGATCGTCACCAAAAACTCCCAATTCTCCATTAATGCCAGGAGCAGCAAAGAGCGGTACCTCCGGGCCCGGCCCGGGTTCCCCCGACAGCGACGGTGAAAGCAATCTGCCAGCCCCCGGACAACCCAAACCAACTTTGATTTTGCCGCCTTTGCCGTCCGCGCCAAAAGGGCCGGACAACTCCTCATTTTTCCAGAACGGGACAGGGCCTGCAATTGAGTCAAGCCCGCCTCCGAGTCAAGATTTGCCGCCGCGCATCTACCGCACTCAACCTCAAAATCCCAGCCGGGAAGCAGATCCGTTTACCAAAGAGCCATTCATCAAAGAACCGTTTATTTCGCCCCCATCTCCGAGTCAAGGAGGGGTACCGAGTCCCCAAAGCTATCTTCCCCCGACTCGGGATCTATCTTTCAAAGTCGCACTCAAAGAGCAACCGACGACGATGCCAAACAGGATCGTTCCAGACCGTCGCAGCGACCGCTCCTTGCGGCGGCTCGCCCTGCCTCCTATAGCTGGGAGCATTGGTTAGCAGGTGGGAGTCCAAGCTGTGGATACAGGAGGAGGAAAGGGGCGGTAATGGGTGAAAATCAACTACCAGCGACCAACTATTAACGACCGATTTACTGACAACCAATGATCGATGACCTACTACCGATGACAAATGTGTTTGCGATCGCGCTCAAGCAAAAGCAGTACAAAACCTATATCCTCTCCGACGAAACCGCTAACTCCTGTCTAGAAGTTGTGCCGGAACGGGGCGGTATTGCCACTAGCTGGCTGGTTGAAGGTAAAGAAATCTTCTACTTGGACGCGGAACGGTTCGCCAATCCCGATCTGACTGTACGCGGCGGGATTCCCATCTTGTTTCCCATCTGCGGCAATCTCCCCGACAATACTTACACCCACAAGGGAGTTCCGCGAAAGCTCAAACAGCACGGCTTTGCTCGCGATTTGCCTTGGACGGCGACAAAACAAGTTACGGAGGGTTGCGCGGCTCTTACCCTGGTGCTTGAGAGCAGCGAGAAGACCCTAGCTGTTTATCCCTTTGATTTCCAATTAGCTTTTACTTATCAAATTAAAGGCAATTCTTTGGAAATTGTGCAGCAATACACTAATCTCGGTGCCGATCCCATGCCCTTTTCTAGCGGCTTGCACCCTTACTTTTTAGCTCCCGACAAGACAAATCTGCGCTTTGAGATTCCCGGAATGCAGTACAGAGATCAGAACACTCACAAGAAAGGTTATTTCACGGGGGTTTTTGACCCGACGCTGGATGAAATTGATGTTTCCTTTGACGAGCTCACCGGGCTGGCTGCTACTGTTACTGACGCGGCCCGCAGCTTGCGGCTTACCCTCAGTTACAATTCCAGCTACGGGAAGTTGGTTTTCTGGATGGTGAAGGGCAAGGATTTTTACTGTTTGGAACCTTGGACTGCTCCTCGCAACGCCCTCAACACTGGCGAACACTTGATTTATTTGCAGCCGGGAGAGACTTGCCAGATGCTGGTTCGGATGACTGCAACTTTTTTTTGAAAAAGACTTGCTATTACAAATGATGGGTGCTACTATTAGAAATTGTGTGCGGTAACAATGTTCTCGCGGGTCGCTAGCTCAGCGGTAGAGCATTCGGCTTTTAACCGATTGGTCTCGGGTTCAAATCCCGGGCGACCCATTAAAAAGTTTTGAGTTTTGAGTTAAATGCTCGGAACTCAAATTTTTGTTTTTTGAACTCTATAAGTAGAAATCTGAAAAGATAATGCGCGATCGGTGGCAAATTGTCTTAAGATTGTCCTAAGAATTGAACTTGTCGAAAATCCACTGCCCAGAAACCACAAATAATTAGGAGGAATATCTATGGCGCTTGTACCTATGCGACTGCTGCTCGACCACGCGGCTGAAAACGGTTACGGCCTACCGGCTTACAACGTTAACAACATGGAGCAGATCCAAGCGATCATGCGCGCTGCTGATGAAACCAACAGCCCCGTGATTCTGCAAGCTTCTCGCGGCGCTCGCACCTACGCTGGGGAAAATTTCCTGCGCCACTTGATTTTGGCCGCAGTTGAAACCTATCCTCACATCCCCATTTCCATGCACCAAGACCACGGTAATGCTCCTGGTACTTGCTATTCCGCCATGCGCCAAGGTTTCACCAGCGTAATGATGGACGGTTCTCTGGAAGGAGATGCTAAAACTCCCGCTAGCTACGAGTACAACGTCCAAGTTACTCGCGATGTGGTGAATGTTGCTCATTCGATCGGCGTTAGCGTTGAAGGCGAACTGGGTTGCTTGGGTTCTCTGGAAACAGGAATGGGCGAAGCTGAAGACGGACACGGCTTTGAAGGTGCTTTGTCTCACGATCAGTTGCTGACAGATCCCGAACAAGCTGTTGATTTCGTCGAGCAAACTGGCGTAGATGCTCTAGCAGTGGCGATCGGCACTTCTCACGGCGCTTACAAGTTCACTCGCAAGCCGACTGGCGAAATTTTGGCAATCAGCCGCATTGAAGAAATTCACCGCCGCTTGCCAAATACTCACTTGGTAATGCACGGTTCTTCTTCTGTACCCCAAGAATTGCTGGAAATCATCAACAGCAACGGCGGCAAAATCCGCGAAACCTACGGCGTACCTGTGGAAGAAATCCAAAAGGGTATTAAATGCGGTGTTCGCAAAATCAATATCGATACTGATAACCGTTTGGCGATTACCGCTGCGGTACGTCAAGCTTTGTTTGCGAAGCCAGACGAATTCGATCCTCGTCACTTCCTGAAGCCATCGATCAAGTTTATGCAAAAAGTTTGTAGCGATCGCTATCAATCTTTTGGCGCAGCCGGTCACGGTACGAATATCAAGCAAATGTCTTTGGATGATTTTGCAGCTAAGTATGCTAAGGGCGAATTGAGCGCTCCTAAGAAGGCTGTAGCTGTTTAATAATTTTAAGTAGGGACACGGCATTGCCGTCTCCTGAAGTCTAAAGTTAGGATTTCCGGGTAGCTGTGGAGTTGCCCGGTTTTTGTTTGTGCGAGTTTATGTATTTAGATGTAATATCAATTCCGGCTGCGCTGGAATGACAAGCGAGGACACGGCAGTGCCGTTTCCCTACGCTAGATTAATTGTAGGGAAA
>JAUBOH010000006.1:25665-46227 GCA_036700145.1 Microcoleus occultus BM001215366 | reverse complement strand
CCGTGTCCCTACAATATTATTTTGGGTAGGGACACGGCACTGCCGTCTCCTCGCTTGTCACCTGACGGCGCAGCCGTAATTGATATTACTTGCGGCAAAAAAGTTTATAATAGATGTACAACTCACAGGAAGCACGACCATGACAGCAGTCGTTACCACCCTCAAAACTTCTGAAATCATATACCCTAGCGCTGATGGAGAACCAGTGGCAGAAACTTACGACCATCTTTACGCAATTTTAACCACTTTAGAAGTCTTAAAACAATACCTCGCCGACCGTCGAGCTACTGTTTTAGCAAACCAATATTTGTACTACGCTCAAGGTTTCCCAAAACTCCGTGTAGCACCGGATGTGATGGTAATTTTTGATGTAGAACCAGGTGGCAGAGATAATTACAAAATCTGGGAAGAAGGCCAAGTGCCGAAAGTGATTTTTGAAATGACATCACCGGGTACAAAGTCGGAAGATATAATCAATAAAAAAGACTTGTACGAGGGGATAGAAGTTGAGGAATATTGGTTATTAGATCCGAGAGGTGAATGGATTACTGAACAATTGCGCGGGTATCGATTGGGGGAAGATGGGTATGAATTAATTAGAGATAGTCGCAGCGAGGTATTGCAACTGCGGTTGGAAATAGAAGGAAAATTGATTGGTTTTTATCGGGAAGATAATGGAGAGAAATTATTGATTCCCGATGAATTGGCTTCAGCTTTGCAAGCTGAAAGGCAACGGGCTGCTGAACTCGAAGCTTTGTTAGAGCGTTATCGATCGCAATTTGGAGAATTACCGCAGGATAACGGCTAAAGAATTAGAAGTGCGATCGCCCTTCACTGAGATCGCACTTCTAAATCTCGATGATATAGTGTTGACAAGTCTAAATTTTTGTGTTAACAGAATCTCAAATTTTAAAACTGATCGTTTTGCGATCGAACTTGGGCATTCTAGATACAGGTACTTTGTGAGTGCCTGGAAACCTTCTAGGCAAAGGATTGATGATGGAAAGTGCACAGAAAAGTTCTAGTGATAGTCGGGTTCGTAAGGGCGATCGCCTTAAGCAGATTTTTGCGTTTGTATCGATGGCTGGCTTTGCGGGTTCGACAATTTTTGGTATGGTAAGTCTGTTCAGCAGCGGTTTGAGCAGCCAACACCAGCAAAAGCAGGCGCCGGTGGCAGTTTCTCAGGAGTCTTTGCTGGCGGCGCAGGAACGGGGTTATATGGGGGTTTTGCAGCGGGAACCGCAGAATCAGACGGCTCTGGAGGGGTTGGCAAATGTGCGGTTGCAGATGGATGATACAGTGGGGGCGATCGAGCCTTTGGAGAAGTTGGTGAAGTTGCATCCTGACAGAGCTGATTATCAGGCGCTGTTGGGGCAGGCTAAGGGAAAAAAGTAATAAGGTAAGAATTCAGGTAACATAACTCCTTGCTGGGCAAAGACTTTAAATTTGGAGCTTGATGCTAAATATATCTCTCTTATCAAGCTTGTGACGAAAAACTGTCATTTCTCGTCACAATAGTGACAGTAAACCTTTGCAGGACCAAGCCCTTAATTTGCCCTTAAACCCTTGCCAGACAAGCGTTGGAGCCGCAAGTTTTTAGATATGAATCCTTACGTAATAAGAATGAACCCCTTGGTAGAGAATTCAAAAAAGTTTATTGTGTGAAACTTATTATATAGTTGGAGTCAAAGCTACTTATGCAGACAATTTCTGCTTGTATGATAGTGCTAAATGCCGAAAAAACCCTAGCTATTGCTCTGGAATCTCTAGAGAACGTTTACGAGGATCTGATAATTATCGATGGTGGCAGCACTGACTCAACCTGCGACATTGCTTCGCACTATGGAGCGAGAATCATCCACTCAGAATGGTCGGGGGATTTTTCTGAACAAAGAAATCTCTACTTACGTGAAGTTAAAACCGATTGGGTTTTCATTATTGATGCAGATGAGTTTGTTGATAATAAAACAGTTGAACTTCTCAGGGTCGTCAAAGATTATGAACACAAAACAAATGGAGATCGTTTTTATATCATGAGGAGATGGATTAGCCCTTTTAGCAAGAGACATTATATCAGCAGCTACCCATATAATATTGATTGGCAGGATAGGCTATTTTATTTCCAGAAAAATCTTTATTATAAGGATCAAGTTCATGAGAGGTTAATAGGTCATTGCTTTCGGGATTTGGAAGCAACTGTACCGCATATATACCACCTCGACTTGTTTTTAACGGATGAAAAAACTAGGGTTGAGAAAGTCAAGAAATATAGACAAAAACGCCCTCAAAATACTGAAGATGCCAATTATTTGTACTTACCAAATAATAATATCATACTAGAAGAGTGGAATCTTGATGATGATATCAATCATTCAGTTAAACTGCTACTAGAGAAACTATAGAAAACAATGAACAAAATTTCAAATTTTCAACTAAACTCGCTCATTCCTCCCGAAATTAAGGACGATGATTTTTACAGGGCAATTCAAATGATTGCTCGAAAGGAAGATATAAAAACAGTTTTAGAAATAGGATCATCTTCAGGACAAGGTAGCACAGAAGCATTTGTAACCGGGCTGCGGGAAAATCCCAATCAGCCAATGTTATTCTGTCTAGAAATTTCAAAGCCTCGGTTTGCAGAACTCCAAAATAGTTACAAAGACGATCGTTTTGTAAAATGCTACAACGTCTCGTCTGTTTCACTAGAAGAGTTTGCTGATGAAGAGGAAGTAATTAAATTTTACAAAAGCAATCATACCAATCTTAACTACTATCCACTTGAACAGGTGATCGACTGGCTGAATCTGGATATTGAATATATAAAGCAGTCAGGGGTATCGGGGAGGGGCATCGCTCAAATTAAAGAACAAAATAATATAGAGTTTTTTGATATTGTACTAATAGATGGATCGGAATTTACGGGAAGTGCAGAACTAGAGGAGGTGTATGGAGCCAAATATATTATTTTAGATGATATTAATACATTTAAAAATTTTTACAATTTCCAGCGGATGTATCAGGATCGTGATTATAATCTGATAAATGTAAGCAATAGTGTACGCAATGGGTTTGCCATTTTTAAGAAAAAGGCTGTTCAACCAGTCAGCTACACAACTATTCAGTCGGCTGTTGAAGCCATTGAAGGTTTCATGGTTCCAGGGCAGGAAGAGTACCTTTTTAATAAAGTAAAATCTCTCTCTAATGACGCTGTTATAGTTGAAATAGGCTCGTACAAAGGACGCTCCACAGTTGCCATGTCTTATGCCTGCACAGGCACTAATCGAAAAATTTATTGCATAGATACATGGGACGGAAATGAGACGGACTTTTCGGACAGAAACTTTTTTAAGATGTGGCAAGAAAATGTTGAAAAAAATGGATTATCTCAATATGTAGTACCATTGCGGGGCTATTCGCATCAAATATTAAGCCAGTGGGAAGAATTAACAGGAGGCCAAGCTATAGATTTTATTTTTATTGATGGTTTCCATCAGTTTTTAGACGTTTTGAAAGACTATGAGCTGTCACTCCCCTTTGTAAAAGATGGTGGATGGATAGCGTTTAACGACGTTGTACCTACTTGGCCTGGTTCTGAACGTGTATGGCACAATATTGCCAAACATCGCTTGCTCAATCATGAGTATTCGTCCACTCTCGCCTGCGGTCAAAAAAATTCTACTGCTTTCTCCTCTACTTCATCACCCGAATTACCGATTCACTTCTTTACTATTGTCCTCAATGGTGAACCATTCATCGAGTATCACATAGAAGTATTCAAACAACTCCCCTATAAATGGCATTGGCATATAGTCGAGGGTGTAGCGGACTTGAAGCATGATACAGCGTGGTCTTTGGGAAATGGCGGACGTATTACCGACGAAATCCACTCCAAGGGACGCAGCAATGATGGCACAACAGAATACCTAGACGAACTGGCACAGTTATATCCAGAAAATGTCACGGTTTATCGTAAACCGGAGGGTATTTTCTGGGAAGGTAAACGGGAAATGGTGAATGCACCACTAGCTAATATTCGCGAGGAGTGTTTGCTGTGGCAAGTGGATGTGGATGAATTGTGGACTGTTGAGCAACTGTGTACTGCCCGATCTATGTTCATCAATAATCCTGAAAAAACGGCTGCTTTTTATTGGTGTTGGTATTTTGTTGGAGAGAATCTGGTTATTAGCACTCGCAACTGTTATGCTCAGAATCCTGCACAAGAATGGTTGCGAACTTGGAGGTTCAAGCCAGGCTGTGTCTGGGTACGCCATGAACCCCCTATTTTAGCTGAACATTTACCAGATGGTGAGTTGAGAAATGTGGCAGAGTTCAACGCTTTTCGACACGAAGAAACAGAAAACCTGGGATTAGTTTTCCAGCACTTTGCTTATGTGATACCAGAACAGTTGAAATTTAAAGAGCAATATTATGGTTATACCAATGCCTTATTGCAATGGACAGCCTTGCAGCAGCAGACAAAATTTCCAGTTCTATTACGTGAGTATTTAGGCTGGGTGCAGGATGGAACAACCGTTGATACTGCCGATGCCTGCGCTGTAGTCCCGATCGCCCAAAAAGCATCTAACGGCACTCGTTGGCGATTTTCAGAACCCGATCAGTTACAAAGTAGAAATTTAACAACTCAAACAGAATCTCCCACGATTCTCATTGATGGTGTGTTTTTTCAACTCTACAGAACAGGAATAGCTCGCGTTTGGCAATCTTTGCTGGAACAATGGGCAAAAGGTGACTTTGGCAAGCATATTATTGTTCTCGATCGGGTTGGCACTGCTCCCAAAATTCCCGGTCTTCGGTATCGGAATGTGCAACATTACAACTACGGCAGCACGATCGCCGATCGCGAAATGTTACAGCAAGTCTGCGATGAAGAAGGTGCAGATTTATTTATCTCCACTTACTATACAACGCCACTATCAACCCCTACTGCATTCATCGCTTATGACATGATTCCCGAAGTTTTGCAGGCAAATTTGCAGGAACCGATGTGGAGAGAAAAGCATTACGGTATCGGCCATGCTTGTGCATATATTTCTATTTCAGAAAATACAGCGCGGGACTTGACAAGATTTTTTCCAGAAATTTCCCTAGAGTCTGTAACGATAGCTCATTGTGGAGTGGACAATCTTTTCACACCAGCGAGTCAAGAAGAAATTAAGAGTTTTAAAAATAAGTACGGCATCTCAAAACCCTATTTTATATCAGTCGGTGGCGGGTCGGATTATAAAAATACTATCTTGTTTTTTCAGGCTTTCGGAAAACTTGCCAGTAAACAAGGATTTGAGATTGTTTGTACGGGGAGTGGCATTTTATTAGAAGGGGAGTTGAGAATTTATACAGCAGGAAGTGTGGTGCATAAGCTACAACTCAGTGATGAGGAATTGAGATTAGCTTATTCCGGTGCTGTCGCAATGGTTTATCCTTCTCTCTATGAAGGCTTTGGGTTGCCAGTGCTAGAAGCAATGGCCTGCGGTTGTCCGGTCATTACTTGCCCGAATGCTTCTATTCCTGAAGTGGCGGGTGCAGCAGCTTTATATGTGAAAGATGATGATATTGATGGGTTAACTGATGCACTGTGCGAGGTACAAAAAAACAAGGTTCGTAACTCTTTGATTGTTGCTGGTTTAGGACAAGCGAAAAATTTTTCTTGGTCTAAAATGGCGCAAACTGTTAGTTCTGCTTTAATTAACGCTACAAAACTTACTTTAAAGGAGACAGATGAACAAACTCCTCAGCAACTTGACAAGCGAAAGGCGATCGAGGAACTACTGGTGGAGATGCGAAATAAGCCTGCTTACCAGTTACCTTTGCAATACGACCTAGCTTGTATTCCTCCGCAACTACTAAATGAATACATAAGATTGTTGTTTGAGCTTCCATATTTATTCCAAGACATTGGGGAAGTAAATATGTACTACCAACATATTCAACGATGGGTAGACTATATACATACCAATATTTTTCAACATTCAGAATCAAATTTTTGGCATTCTGTAGCTCTACTTTTCAAGCGTTATGCCAAATTAGCTGTTTATTTTAGCAACAACAATCTTAAGGAAATATATGTCAAGCGTGCAGACATCATCGAGTTTGCCTTGAAAATTGAGGGACATCAGATAGATTTTGATTTACCTGACCGTTCCGCTGATAGAGATAAAATTCGCCTGGGTATTCTTGCTGATAATTTTAGCACTCAAGCTGAAATCTTTGCCACTTTGCCAGTATATAAACATTTGAATAGAGATGAGTTTGAAATCATTCTTTATTTTCTCAATGCTAGCGGTCATCGTTTTGAAAAGTGTTGTTTAGGTTATACTGACGTTGCAGTTAAACTTCCTCAAATTTTTAACCTTCAAGTAGAAACTATACGAAAATGGGAACTAGACATTCTTTTTATCGCTAATAATATTACAGCTCAAACTAATACGATTGCCGAACTAGCTTTGCATCGACTAGCACCCATACAAATTGTAGGAATGAATTCCCCTGTAACTACGGGGATGCGACATATAGATTATTACATTTCTAGTAAACTTACAGAACTTGAAAATGACACTCAAAACCATTATATAGAAAACTTGGTTAAATTAGATGTTCCTGCTCAATGTTTTGATTTTGGCACTGAGGAGCAACTAATCAAAACTATAAGTTTTCAAAGAGAAACTACGGGCATTCCTCAGAATGCTGTTGTTTATATTTCTGGTGCTAATTTTTTCAAAATATTGCCAGAAGTAGAAGAGACGTGGATCAAAATAATTGCTGGTGTACCTGATGCTGTGCTAGTGCTATATCCCTTTAATCCCAACTGGGCTCCTATTTATCCAGTTACAGCTTTTAAGCAGCGTCTAGTAGCTACTTTAGCTAAGTATGGTTTGGATGCCGATCGGTTAATTCTTCTGGACGCCGTACCTAACCGTGCTGATGTAAAAGAACGTTTAAAGGTAGCAGACATCTATTTAGATTCCTATCCCTATGCTGGGATGACATCGCTCATAGATCCGTTGGAAATTGGTTTGCCAACAGTGGTGATGTCAGGAAATTATGCGCGCTCAAACATGGGAGCATCGCTGCTAAGAGAACTTCAGATGCCCGATTTAATTGCTGACAGCGAAGAGTCTTATATTGATTTAGCGATCGCTCTGGGTACTAATCCTGATTTGCGTCAACAGAAGAGCACTTGTATCAAGCAAAAAATGCAGGCTAATCCAGCTTTTCTAGATAGTCGATCTTACTCTGATAAAATTGGCTCGCTGTTCAAAGAAATTTTTTACAAACATCAAGTAGATGCTCTTAGAGACAAGTTAAATCTGAGAGAAATTAACTTGATTATTTTTCCCGACTGGAGCCAGCCAGAAGAACTACTACTAGAAGAACTGGCTGTTGTTATCAAAGCAACTGCAATTCACCCAGACCAAAGTAAAATCACTCTCATAATAGACAATAGCAACATTTCTGAAGAAAATGCCAACCTGATTTTATCCAGCGTGGCGATCA
This sequence comes from Microcoleus occultus BM001215366, assembly GCA_036700145.1. Lineage (GTDB taxonomy): Bacteria > Cyanobacteriota > Cyanobacteriia > Cyanobacteriales > Microcoleaceae > Microcoleus. Next base: position 38,715 of record JAUBOH010000006.1, on the reverse strand, counting down.
ATCTTTTGATGGAAGAGGATTTAGACGTTTCCGACGGACCAGAAATTTCACTAATTGGACAGTTGAGTGAAATCCAGTGGCAAGCTCTGAGGCCTCGCCTGCATGGTAGAATTGTTTTGGAACATGAGAATAAAGAGGCGATCGCTCAAGCAAAAGCAGAAAACATTCCCATATGTGAAATAAACAACTTTAAGAATTTGGAACTTTAACCAAATTACGTGACAGACTCTATGCTTAACATTTTTTGAAAATTATGAACCATCAAAGATTTTTCCAGCAACTCGCTAGCTTGTATGAAAACTGGGAACAAGATTTAGTTTTTCCCAAAACAGACCGTTTTCAGCAAATCTTGAATCAAGTTACAGGTATGACAACAGCTAACGTTATGCAGTTGCTGAACTTTGCGGTGGAATGCTTGGAGCCTAACGAGGTTTATTGCGAAGTTGGCTGCTTCCAAGGAGCAAGTTTAATTGCTGCACTTCTGAAACACCCGGAACAGATGGCATATGCAGTAGATGACTTTTCTGAATTTGATACTTTTGGAGATAGTTTTGAAAAATTGACAGCAAATTTATCAACCTTCGATTTATCAGATAGAGTTTTTCTCTGTAATCAAGAGTTTGAAGAGTTTTTTTGCGAGCTTAAAGAAATTGCCCCTACAGAAAAAATCGGCTTATATTTTTATGATGCAGCTCATGACTATAGATCGCATTTAATGGGATTACTCTTGGTAAAACCTTTCTTAGCTGAGCGATCGCTAATTGTTATAAGTAATAGCAATTCCTCCGCAGCACGACAAGCTAACTGGGATTTCCTAGCTGCTCATCCCCAATGCAAGTTATTTTTAGATAAGACAGAGGGTAATGATAACTATAAACTTTGGAATGGCTTGCAGGTTTTTGCTTGGGATATAAATATGGCAGAGCAAAATAATTGGGTGACTATCGATGGAAGGAGAAACAAGTCATTTATTTCTTCTTTAAATAAACTTCAAGAATCAGAACGAAAAGAAATGATAAAAGCCATTCATAATGAAGCAATAGAATTGCATTATTCTGGAGCAATCATACCAAAAAACAAAAATCTAAAACACAATGATGAAGTAGTTTTATTTTGGGCGCATAAAAATTTAAGTTTAGCAGAAGAAAAGTATCAAGAAGTTTTGCGGTGGGAACCAGAAAATGCCGATGCTTGGTTCCACTTGGGAACACTTTGTTACATGAAAGAGCAATATCGAGATGCGATATTTTTACTACTAAAATCTATAGAGATAGATCCTTTGAAATCTATCAGGCATTACAATTTAGGTGTGGTACTTGAGACTATTGGAGATCGTTCTCAAGCTATTCAAGCGTATCAAGAAGCGATTAACCTCAACCCTCAAAATGTCCAAGCCTATAATAATTTGGGTAATATCCTTGCCGAAGCAGCGGAAATCGAGAAAGCTGAATTAGTTTACCGCCAGGCGATCGCAGCTAATTCAGGTCATTTCGGTGGTTATCTGAATTTGGGCAATCTTTTAATGTTATGCCAACGAACTGATGATGCCATTACTGCCTACGAAACAGCCCTCAAGCTCAAGCCCCGCGACCCTGATATCCTCAACAATTTAGGCTTAGCATTTCAAGCTAAAAACGATCTAGCTCAATCCTATTCTTACTTGGGGTACGCTTTTTATCGTCAAAGACAATACGACCAAGCCATTAGTTACTTTCAAAAATTTCTCGAAATTCAAACAGGCGATGTAGCATTTTATATAGCCTTGGCTGACTGCTATCAATTAACTAATCAAGAAGATGAAGCTCTGAAAGTTTACGAGGAGAGTACCCGTTTATATCCCAAGGAAGCTAATATTTATTTCTTTTGGATATTAGCCTTGCAAAATATTGGACGCACCCAGGAAGCGATCGCAGTGGCTAGCGAAGCCTCAAAATCTCTCCCTCATGCTTTATACTTGAAGCGAGAAGCAGAAATTCTTCTACCTGTTATTTATGAAAATTCAGAAGAAATTGAATATTATCGGCAACGATTCGCTCAGGGTTTAAAGAATTTAAGTCAACAAATTTACTTAGAAACATCTGAAGCAACACAGAATGCCTTAAAAGCTATTAGTTACTACCAAAACTTCCTCCTTCAATATCAAGGCAAGAATGACTTAGAGTTTCAAAAAGAATATGGGCTGATGGTTCACCGAATTATGGCTGCTAACTATCCACAGTGGGTATTGCCCCGTTCAATGCCTCCCCTCAAACCGCAGGAGAAAATTCGTATTGGTTATGTCTCTCATGGATTGCGTGGAAATGGGGTAGGAAAGCTTGTTTTGGGCTGGTTACGTAACTGCGATCGCCAGCTATTTGAAATATATTGCTATCATATTAATTCTGAACAGGATGCCTTAACAGAAAAATTCATAGTCTATAGTGATTTTTTCCATCAGATTGGAGACGGTATAGAAGCTGTTTGCCAGCAAATTATATCCGATCGCTTGCACATCTTGGTTTTTGTAGAAGTTGGGATGCACCCGCAGATGATAAAAATGGCTGGCTTACGACTGGCCTCAGTACAGTGTGCAACATGGTTACATCCGGTTACTTCTGGTTTGCCAACCATAGACTACTTTCTATCTAGCGAGGCAATGGAGCCAGAAAATGCAGAAGAGCATTATTTGGAACAATTAATTCGCTTGCCTAAGTTGGGAATTTCCTACACTAAGCAGATCGTTCCCGAACAGACGAAAAGCAGATCGGATTTTCAACTTCGCGATGACAAAATTGTGTATTTATCCTGTCAATCGCTCTCTAAATATTTACCCCAGCATGACTATATTTTTCCAGAAATTGCTCGAAGATTGCCAGAGTCTCAGTTCGTCTTCATTGCCAACCAAAAACCATCAATAACAGCAAAGTTTCAGCAACGACTTAAACAGGCTTTCGATCGGTATGGCTTGAATAGCGAAGACTATTGCGTCATTTTACCTCGGCAAACTTTGATTAGTTATTGGCAGCTCAATCTGCTTTCGGATATTTTTCTAGATACATTTAGTTGGTCTGGAGGTGTCACTACCCTGGAAGCGATCGCCTGTAACTTGCCTATTGTTACCTGTCCAGGGGAATTGATGCGTAGTCGCCAATCTTATGGGATGCTCAAAATACTAGGTCTAATAGATACGATAGCCAAGGATGAGGCTGAGTATATTGACATAGCTGTAAAATTAGGATGGGATGCAGAATGGCGACGGAATCTTTCGCAGCAAATGAGCGATCGCCATGCTAATCTCTACGAAGACGTAACCTGTGTCAAAGCACTCGAACAGTTTTACCAACAAGTTGTACAAGAAAAACTAGCGACTGATGCAACAGTAACACCGACATCAGAAACATCGAGGAAAAAAGTTCTCCATGTAGGCTGTGGCTCTTATTCTCTCTCAGGCTTGCATGAGACTTTTAGAACTGATGAGTGGCAAGAAGTGCGACTTGATATTGACCCAAATGTCAAGCCGGATATTATTAGCTCCATTACAGATATGAGTTCAGTGTCAAGTCAATCCTTTGATGCAATCTGGTCATCCCATAATATTGAGCATATCTATCATCACGAAGTAGCGATCGCTTTAGCTGAATTTTACCGAGTCTTGAAGCCAGGTGGATTTGTCTTAATCACATTGCCAGATATTCAGAAAGTGGCAGAGTATGTAGCTGAGGGGAACTTAGAGCAGCCTCTCTACACTTCCCCCTCTGGTCCGATTTCCGCTCTTGATATTCTCTACGGTTTCGGCGCAGACATTGCTAAAGGTAAATACTACATGGCGCACCGTACTGGTTTTACACAGCAAAGCCTCGCTCTTAAAATACAGGAAGCTGGTTTCCATCCAGTTGAAGTCAACAATGAAGAACTCAATCTTTGGGCTACAGCCTATAAGCCAATGAATTGAAAAAATCCTGCACTCAATCATTTCAGATTAACTATTCTTCTCAAGAGCGCAATATTTTTGCCACATCTGTTCATAAGCTTTCTCCATTTCACGGGTAAATTGTTTCCCATTCCATAGAGGCGCTGTTTGCCGTGACTGTCGCAAAGTCCAAGCAATTTGCTGTCGCAAATTCGGGTTTTTTCCCAAGCGAATTCCCCATTCCACATATTCTCGATCCGTCCAAGCAATCCCCTCCCTTACCCCTGCATTCATCATCATCGTGTAACTATTCCGGCTAGAAAATTGCTCTCCTACACGAGTTACTATCGGAATCCCCATCCACAGGGTTTCCATAGTAGTTGTAGCTCCGTTATAGGGATAAGTATCTAGCACTACATCAGCAATTCCTAAATTAGCTCGATGCTCAGCCTCGGAAGCAACCAACGGTAAAAACCGCAGGCGCTTCTCATCCACTCCCTCGGATGTCGCTATCTGAATGAAAAAGTTTTTGAGTGCTTCTTGATCGGCTAAGCCTTTAACAATGAAATAGCTATTTGGGACTGCTTGCAGAATTTGCATTTGCAGCCGTACAGTATTCGGATTGTATTTATATCCTCTCTGAGCGCTCAGATAGATAATTGCATCATTAGGAATATTTAAATTTTCGCGCCGGAGGGTTGGTACGCCTACCTCAAAACCATCTACTGCTATGTAAGTTTGTGGCAAACGCCAAATTTTTTCCGTATAGTATTCCTGAGCTGATTCTGGCAATACATAGGGGTCGGCAATGTAGTAATCAACTGCCGGCACTCCTGAAGCATCCCACCCCAGCCAAGTCGCCTGAATTGGGGCGGGTTTCATTGCCATAATCTCACAAGTATTATTCAGCGTCAGGCTATCGAGTTCGATCAAAATATCAATCTCATCTTCATAAATCCTTTCGGCAGTTCCGGCCCCATCTAGTCCTAATTTATAAGCTCGATCTACTTTGCTAATGTACCAATCTTGTATAGGATCGCAGGTATGTTCGGCTGCCAGAAAATAAGCATGAATTTCAAAACGATCGTGGTTATGATACTGAAATAACCATTTCGCTAGCGAACCTACAGAATGGGTACGGAGGCAATAGGAAATATATCCTATTTTTAACCGCTTGTTAGAACTACCTCTTTTTAAAATAGAAGAGTGCCGCTGTCGATATTGTTCTACTTTCGCCTTGGCATAGTTTTCTACATTTAATTGGCAAAGCTGTGCTACTTGAGAACGAATTTTGACATTTTCTTTAGGCTCATCCTGAAAATATGGGAAGAAAAAACTAGAACTTAATAAGCGAATCGTCGCACTTGAATCGAGGTAAGTCGGTTGCTCTTTACTCAAAGATCCCAGAAGCCACTTATGTCTTTCAATCACAGAAGTAAACTCATCCCAATAACCACCAGCACTCATTAAACCACGCATGATCAAGTGATTTGCATAAATTTTATCAGCTAAGTTATCCATGAGAGAATAGCAAAGCTTAGCAGTTTCTATTCCCCGATCGTAGTCATGGATATCTTGATAAAGGCAAGACAAAGTTCGCAGTAATTCAGGATGTTCAGGAGCTAAACGCAGACCTAATTCAGTGAAACGGACTCCGAGAGTAAATCTTTTAGCTGAATAGGAAATCTTATAAATAAACTCTATTAAATTATCTAAAAACAGCAGAGGTGTCTTGACGTAAGGCAGACAGGCTTCCGTTAAATCAAAGGAAGAAGGATGGAAAGGAGCTATATATAAAATCTGTTTCCAAAATTGTAATAATCTATCAAAATCTACTGTAATCGCAGGTTCTGATTTCAAAAGCTCAATTACCCCTAAATCCGTCAGTTCGTCTCCTGTATAAGTTCCCAACAGAATAGACAACTCTATCAAATTCAGAAGGTTGTTAACCTCAGTAGGGTTAATTTCTCGCAGGTGCTGTCGAATTGCCCAAGCTACTGAATAGTCAGTCAGTTCTAACTCTCGCCGCTCTGCTTCAGCTTGCAGTACCTCCATCAGTTCAATCGTCCAGAGATCGATCTCTTCTGACTCACCTTCCGCCATTGCCAACAGCCAGGTTGTCTGAGCCTCCGTTTCTTGGCCGTCCAACAGCAAGATCAGCCCTAAATGCCAGTAGTAAGACTTTATTTCGGGTTCTGCGGTAATGGCTTGCTCGTAAAGCTGTGCTGCCTGAGTATAATTTCCGCTGAACATAAATTGATCGGCTTGCTGCTGCCAATCAGGTGTTAGGGTCAAATTTTGAGAAACCATAGAACAAGCCTCTAAAAGCTGTTTTAACTGCAAACAGTTGGAAAATTTATCATACAGGAGCGCAAATGCAAAGCGGATAGTACCCTGGGTACTACCCGCTTTTTGATTGTACAAACATCTTTGTTTGTACTCACAAATTACTTGGTCACTTCTGTCATGGTACCCGCACAAGCAACAGTTGTTCCATCAGCAGTCCCCTGAGCCGCTGACGCGCCAGCACTTGTAGTTTCACAAAGTACAGACTGCGTGCCTTTCGCGTCTCCCGAAGGAACCAGGCCAACTGTTCCGGTGTAAGCTTTAAGAGCGCCACCGGGAGTTGCATTTGCCAGGATGTGAGATCCACTTGTGTTGACGAGAGCGAGGGTGTATGTATAGTTTTGGGTGGAAGTTTTCAGACCAATACCCAACGAAGTCATTTGATCTGTAAATTTGCTATTTTCTGCGTAGTAAGCTTGTTGGGCTTTAATAACTGAGCTGGCGTACTGCTTACCTTCTGTCTGCTTGGCTTTGTTAGCTTGGCTGAGGAACGAGGGCAAGGCGATCGCAGACAGAATACCGATGATGATAATAACAACCAGCAGTTCAATCAGGGTGAAACCTTGATCCTGTCTTCTTTTGTTGATGTGTTGCAGGAACTTGGCTTTAAATTCAGTCTTCATAAGTCTTTTCTCCTTGAGGGGTGGGATGCTCGATTTCTAACTCTTATATGTAACTTACCCAGTTATCGGCGCTTTAATATCACCCCAGAGCAATTTTTTTTTCAACTACTGGCTCTAATGCTCCAAAAGCACATACAGAAAGACTTCCAGCCTGAGCAACAGTTCCTTGACTTCCTCAAAGGCTGTCTGTTCATTAACAGGCTCTAGGTTAACAGCCATCTGGGAGCGGATTTGGAGCCATTGTTCCACCAGTGACACCATAGACTGTGGCCCCTCCCACAGAGGTAGCAAGCAAGCAGCCATTGTATGTTCGATCGCGATCGGCGCTAGAGTTGGCACAATAATATAACGGCTAATCTCAAACGGCGTCTGGCTGTCAATGCAATTACTCAAGTCTTCTCTCACCTGAGAAGTCCTCAGTTGAGGGTGAAGGTGTACCCGTGCTTCCCGCCATTGAGCTTCCGTCCATTCTGCAACTGGTACAAAAGCCTGAACCTGATGGGGATTGCCGCACCAGAAATCAAATAAACGGTGCAGGGGATGTAACAAGTCAAATAAATGCAGTCGCTCTTCCACAGAAGTTTCTGGGAGACTCATCGCCAAAAACGGAGGCAAATCATCTGGCTCTTTGAACAAATCCATCAACTCCCACCGACGCCAAGCCACCATACTGATAAACTCTAAATCAGCCCCTCTCAACATTGCAAACACTTCAGGAATGGTACAACCTTTATCACCCACGAATAAATAGTTAACCATAATCCATCCCTCATCCTTCACGCGATCGGTATTCCAGGTTAATGCCTTAAGCCCTACTTCATCTTGTAATGCTTCCATTGTTTCCCGGACTATTTCCACCTCCAATTCTCCTGGACATCCATTCATTAATCCCATTGCTTTGAAAGCAGCTTGAGCGCGAAATACTCCCGCTCTACCATTAGCACTGTGTAAGTTTGTGCGGATGATACCGTCTGGTGCCAGAACTGACTTCATCGCTTGCAATCCAGCAATAGCATCGGGCAAGATATACAGAACTTCGTCAGCATTGATATAGTCAAACTGTAACCCTAAACTTCGTAATTCTTCTATCCTCAAAGCATAAAACTCTGCATTAGCAACCCCATGATACTGTAAACGCTGCTCAGCTAGTTTCACTGATTCTTCTGATAAATCGATGCCTACTATTTTTGCTCCCGGATTGGCTAGAGCTAAAACCAACGATTTATAACCGGTACCGCATCCCGCATCGAGGATAACTTTACCAGAGGTATTGATGACTTTTCTATTTCTGAAGTAGTAAGCAGTTACAAGATTATGAAGGTAGAGCAATTCACTGTTGTCTTTTGGAGATTCTTCCAGCGGGATTCTGGGAAAAGGAGTATTGTCAAATTGCTGGCGAATGTTTTCTATTAACTCTAAATTTTCGCGATCCATGTTCAATTACGCTCAACGCTGGCAAATTATCTTAGTATCTCAGAAAATATGCGATCGCCCGCCAAGCCGCAACATACAGCAGATTCCAGGTTTATGAAGTACACCGTGCGATCTCGCTGTAGGGACACTCCAAGAGCCCATAGGTGTTAACTTAAGCTGTCAGCCTGCCAAGTCCGTTAGTCGTCCCGCGACGAGTCCAACCGGGGTTCAAACCCCTGTCTAATAGCTAAAGTCCTCGCTATGAGGACTCTGAAGGGGACTAATGAGTTCTTCAGTCCTCATAGCGAGGACTTTCGCTTTGAGGCAGGGGTTTCAACCCTTGCCGGACTATGGGTTGTACCTTAAGTTGACACCAATGGATCGCCCCCAACTCAACCTCCCAATCCAGGTGATTTGTAGATCCTCTCCTCCAAAAACTCTATAATCTTGCCCTCAATTCATCAGTCGATAACTGTGGCATTTCTTCCACCAACACAGTCAATTCTGCCACAGGCAATTCTAGTAAATTGCTAACGGCTGTAGCGAGAATATCTGCTGATTCATTTAAATACCTTCTCAAGACATATTCCGCCAACAATTTAACCGCTTGTTGCTGTCCTGATTCATCTACTGTCAGCATTGATATCGCCAGCAACATCCGAGTAAATTCCGTCGCCGATAACTTGGAGAGAGGCGTTAAAAACACGCTCATTTTGGGGCTTAATTCTCCGAATCTTCCTGGGAGAAAATCTGATAAAATTAAGCGTTGCTGTTCTTGTCTGCCTCGTTCTAGCCCTTCTTCTCTAGCTTGTTGCTGTGCTGCTTGTATTTGTTGTTGAAAAAGTGGTGTAATGGCCATAATTAACTCCCGCTCTTCTGATTCTAATTGCTGTGGGGTATCGGTCACTAAATTTGACTGCAACCTATATAATAACTCTAACGCAGTAATCCGCAGCGGATCGTCCGTGGCTAAAGCGCTCAATTGAGAAACAGCCCTTTGCTGCACTTTCCCTTTGCCCAAAATCCTCAACCACAGGGTTTCTGGTGTTTCTGGCAACTGGTGAATCACCACAATTGCCCCTTGCCAGTGCTCTGGGAAAAAATAGATGCCCTCCAACCAATTAGAGGGGTCTGGTATGCCACCAAAACCCGAAACTAATGATTTCGAGGCTGTCGGTGTTAAAATCCACAGTCAGGGCAACTTAGCATCATCATAGCGAGTATTTTCTCTTCTTGCCTGCCGCTCTAATTCTCTTCGTAAATCGAATAGCTTACTCGTACAGTTCCAGACATCGCTGACAGTTATCGGATTGCGAAACGGTTCAAATATTGCAGTCGTACAAGCCATTTTTCCCAACAATCCTAGATTTTCTGTATATTCTGGGATTGGGGTGCCTGGAGTGAAATAGACATCGATTTCTCTGACTTCCGAAGTCACATCGCGGCCGACATTGACTGTGCCGATGGGAGAGAGCATTTCTTCCAGGTATTCTTTGGCAAAGCGATCGTGAATGAATCGCGTCATAGAATTTATGATTGATTTTTATCACTGCATTTTATCATCATTTAATCGCTGTGCGATCGCCCTAACCAGAAATTCCTTTCCGAAACTCCCTCATCGCCTCCACACTCGAAGCCATCAGCAAGCAGCGACACAGTAAGTTAATATCTAAATCCGGCAAAACAACACTAGAATCAATTTTGTCATAACCCTCAGCACCCAACCGATACATAGCCAATACACCATCCTCCCAGAACCAGACTTCAGGAACTCCCAATACTCGATAGCGCTGCAATTTTTTGATATTACCGCTAGTGAAGACAACTTCGATACATAAATCTGGGGGAGAATTTGAGGTGATGCGTCTGCCAATAAAATAAGATTCATCAGCTTGTGCAGACACTACCCCTTCCTTTTCTTGGGTAAAGCTTCCTGTAGGTGCAAACTCAATTTCACTTTCGGCGCAGTAGATAGACAGCAGGATACAGATTGTGCGACTAAAAAATTCGTGTTCTGGGGAAACTGCCAATATTTCTACCTCTCCTTTGTAATAGAATAACCTGATGCCAGGAGAGTCAGAAAACCCCTGTTGAATTAATTTGAACTGTTGCCAGCTAATCCCGGAGTGAATGAACCGTTGCTCTAGTGGCTGTAAGAGTGTCTGTGTCATCGCGCAAGCCTCCATCAAGCTTCTGTCTTAGTATTATATTATATCAAATCAAAACAGTTCTGTCGGGAGCCGATGTTGTTGCTACCATCTTCACTGCCCTTAGTAACTTTAGTGGATTTACCCTCAAACTATTCTATCTTTCCGGTAAGCTTCAATCTCTAGAAAGATACCAGACTTTCAAGTCGGCATAATATCGTCGAGTCTCAGTTGCAAATTGGGAAACAGGCAAGAAGAAATAGTATCTCCCAAGCGATATTGTTGCTGCTGGTATACACCATTAACTAACTGGCAGACTGTAAAAGTCGGCTGCTTTGGATTGCCGATAAATTGCCAACCACCCAAGCCCCGAAAGTCCACAATCCAATATTCGGGGATATTCAAAAAAGCGTATTCCTCCACTTTTCTTGCATAGTCATCTTGCCAATTAGTGCTGACCACTTCCGCAACAAGCTTAATCGTACTACCGTTACAAATAACTGGTTCTTTTTCCCAAAGCGGTTCTTGTCTAAGTTCTGCTTGATCTAAAACAACTACGTCAGGACGCAGCGCTGTAGCTTCTGCATATAAAGGTTTGATCAGACAAGTTTTTGGCACCAACCAGTTGAAGTTATCCCGAAAAATTTCGACATAGATTCTACCCGCAATACTCCCGGAAACAGCTTCGTGAGGGCCGGTAGGTTCCATCTCTCTGAGTTCTCCGTCAATTAGTTCATAGCGTGTATTATCCCCATATTGGGAGATAAACTCTTCAAAGCTAAGTAATTTGGGTGTGGTGTAGGTCATATAGCAGTTGACAGTTGACAGTTGACAGTTGACAGTTATGCTACCCGAATCAAACCGTTTATGCAGAGTTCCTTTGAGCTTCTATTCATGATTACCAGCCACTTCCAGTCCGGGCGATCGATGATTGACTGAATCGCTCTTTTGGGCATCCGTCCCCTCAAAATCGCAGATACTAAAATATTAGTATCAACAACAATCTTCATTCGCCTCTCCGGTAAGCTTCTATTTCCGCTGCAATTTCCTCCTCTGTAATTTCTTGAACCTCTGGTAGCGCTTGCGTTTTATCAAATAAATCATTTACTTTACGAGCAATGATTCGGCGACTGTTTCGCTCGGATAAAAGCCTTAACGCTTCTCTGGGCACCGCTTCTACATTTTCATATTTTCCCGTATCTAACTCAGATTGGATCAACTGTTCTAATTCTGGGTTTAAAACAATATTCATCGTCACTTTCCTGTTAAAAACTGTAAGGTGCGATCGCTGTCAGAAATATTTCAAGACAACCGACTCCGCCATTGATCGGGGTTTTGAGAACTGTGGAACACTGCAAAGACAACAACTGCTTCTTCTGTCTCTTCATAAAAAACCGCATAGGGAAACCGATGCACCAGCGCGAGGCGATAGCTCTCATGCACCACAGGATAAAGCTTAGGGTTGCCAGAAATCTTATCAAAGCAAGCATCAACGCATTCAAGGAATTCTTCTCCTAATCCCTGCTGTTGTTCAGAATACCAATCAAACCCAAGGGCAATATCCTGCTCAGCTTCAGACAGGATAATTAGCGATTTTGGTTTCATCTATTTCTGATTCTTGCTTTGGCTTGTTCCCAAGAACTACCTGTATGAGGATGCTTCAAATAAGCTGTTTTTCGCCTGGCTAGTTCTTGTTTTTGCCATTCCAAAACAGGAAGTTCCTCAGCATTTGAGGCAATGTCATCCCATAACTGCTGAACCAGTTGCAGTTTTTCTGCTAAGCCTAACTTGGACAAATGAACTTCAAAGGCATTCATAAATTATTAAATGCTGTTAACGTTATTCCTATGATAAGTTGAGATTGCCTTTTTTGCCAAAAGCCCGTTAGCGAAGCCCTCGAAGAGGATCGCCCTTTCCTTATCTACCCACTCCACACTTCGCCGCCACACAAACTTGCGATAATAATCTCAATGCCTAATTATACAACCAACTACCATGAACACCAACATCAGCCCGATCGCCAAAGTATTCACCTTCTCCGCCGCCCTTTCCCTCGCCATCAAGTACGCAGGGCCTAGCTTATCCATCCCCTCCACCGACTTCAACGCCCTAATCGCCGTGTTTTCCCCCAGCCTGATCGTAGCTGCTATCCTGGGCTGGCGGGCATCGCAACAGCCAAGATAGTCGATCGCCCCCAAAGACAAGTTAAATTAAGCCAAGAACCCTTCATCTCCACCCACATACACGAGACAGACAATCGCATGGATCTAACCACCTTAAATCTCAAACCCTTAAACTTGCTGATTTTTCCCGATTGGAACCAACCAGAAGAATCACTTTATTTAGAGTTAGAACTAATTATCAGGACTCTTGTCAGTCATCCCGATCGAGATTTTCTCACTCTTGTCATAGATAGCAGCGAAACCTTAGACAAACCGGAATTAGATGCCAGTCTAATTATATCAGCCATTGTCCTGAATCTTTTCATGGAAGAAGATTTAGATCCAAGCTGCGAACCAGAAATTATTCTATTAGAAAACTTCAATCAAAACCAGTGGCTGGATATTTTGCCACATATTCAATATCGAATTAGGTTGAATGCGGAAAATCACCAAGCAATAGCCGACTCTGG
>JAUBOH010000006.1:0-25565 GCA_036700145.1 Microcoleus occultus BM001215366 | reverse complement strand
AAATAAATGCTTTCCGGGGTTTTAGTAGTTTCACTAATTTTTACCTAGCATATCAAGCTCATAACGTTGTGGAATCGCAGTCAAAATATGCTAATTTAGTGCATCAAGTTATGGCCGCCAACTATCCCCAGCGGGTGCAACCGCGATCCATGCATCCACTGCTGGAAAATGGCAAAATTAGAGTCGGTTATATTTCTAGTTACTTGCATTCTTACAGTGGCACTTTATGGTTGACAGGCTGGTTGCGTTATGCCGATACAAAACAATTTGAAATTTACTGTTACTACACGGGTAACGATCCAGATCCAATTACAGAACAATTTCGCCATTATAGCACAGAATTTCGCCATATTCCCCACAACCTAGAAGCCGTATGTCAACAAATTATTGATGACAAATTGCATATTCTTGTCTTCCCAGAAATTGGCATGGATGCACCAACTATCCAAATAGCAGCTTTGCGTCTTTCACCAATACAATGTACTGCGTGGGGACATCCTGTTACCTCTGGCTTACCGACGATTGATTATTTTATTTCTAGCGAATTGATGGAACCAGAAAATGCACGATCGCATTACTCAGAAACCTTAATTAAGTTGCCGAATATTGGCGTTTCCTACCCAAAACCGATGGTTGGTGAGTTAACTCAGACTCGCTCAGATTTTAACATAAGAGAAGATTCAGTTATTTATTTGTGCTGCCAAGCTCCTTTTAAATACTTACCGCAATATGATTTTATTTTAGCCAAAATAGCCCTTCGTATTCCGCAAGCTCAGTTTATTTTTCCGCGCGGCGAACTGCTGCGGGAGCGCCTAAAGCGTGCTTTTGCTGCTGTTAATCTCGACAGTGAAGATTACTGTTTGTTCCGAAGTATTTTAACTCGACAAGATTACATGGCAATTAACTTTTTGTCTGATGTTTTTTTAGATACTTTTACTTGGTCTGGTGGGAATACGTCATTGGAGGCGATCGCCTGCAATTTACCCATAGTAACTTGTCCGGGAGAATTTATGCGAGGACTTCATGCTTATAGCTTTCTCAAAATGCTGGGAGTGACAGACACAATCGCCAAAAACGAAGAGGAATATATTGAAATTGCTGTTAAGTTGGGTACAGATTCAGAGTGGCGGCGAGATGTTGCTGAACGGATGAGTCAGCGGCAAGATAATCTGTTTGACGATCGAGTTTGTGTGACTGCGTTAGAGGCTTTTTATCAAGAAGTTGTTCGAGAAAAACTTAAACAGTTGACAGTTGACAGTTGACAGTTGACAGCGAGGTTTTTCGGATGGGATTTATATCAAGTCCGATCGAATGATGACAATAAAATTAGTTTGTAGTGAGGACTTTAGTCCTTGACAGAATTAGGACTAAAGTCCTCACTACGAACCTTAGATCCGAAACCCTCGATAATCGCCCTAGAACTTCGTCTGATCCACCCTACAAGTTTTATAATATAGGTTAGGGCGATCGCAACCAAACTCAAGGCACTCACCATGATTCAAACCATAACAGAATTAGTAACATTCGATGAATTCATTGACTGGTATCCTGAAAATTCAGAACACCACTACGAATTACACAACGGAGAAATTGTTGAAATGCCAAAAGCAACAGGGAAACACTCTAAACTTACAGGTTTTTTGATTGCTGATCTCAACTTTGAAATCAGACGGCTACAACTCCCCTACTTCATCCCCAAAGAATCCGTCATTAAACCCATGCGGGAGGAATCGGGATATGAACCAGATATTATTGTACTCAACCAAGAAACCATTGGAAACGAGCCACGATGGGAGAAATCATCAATTATCACAATGGGTTCATCAGTACCCCTAATCGTAGAGGTAACTAGCACTAATTGGGAAGATGATTATGCTCGTAAACTAGAGGCATACGAGTCAATGGGCATCCAAGAATATTGGATTGTAGACTATTTAGGATTCGGCGGTAGACGGTTTATTGGCAATCCCAAACAGCCTACTTTTTCGGTTTATCAACTCGCAGACGGGGAATATCAAGTCAAACTGTTCAGAGGGGGCGATCGCATTGAGTCGCTAATTTTCCCAGAATTGAACCTGACACCAGAACAAGTATTCGCCAAAGGGAAATGAGGAGGCTGCTTGGCGGGAGTGTTAGAGTAAGGGTATTTTTTTAAAGATGCGATCGCACGCATCTAGGATATCTTGGAGAGACGCGATTCCGAAAATCTCTCAAGTCGCACAGCAAATCCTGATTCCCCAATCTAAAATCTCAAACCAAATGAAGCTAGGACAATGGATCGGCTTATTAGCCCTCATCGCATCTTGTTACATCCTCTGGCAAATCAGGCAGGCCCTACTGCTGCTGTTTGCCGCCGTCGTCTTAGCCACAGCCTTAAACAGACTAGCACGCTACTTGCAAAAATTCCGACTCAAAAGGTCGATCGCAGTCTTACTTTCAATTACCTTCCTAGTCCTCATTTTTGTAGGCATATTCTTAATCGTTGTACCGCCCTTTGCCCAACAGTTTCAACAACTTACCCAAAGAGCTCCTCAAGGAATAGCAAGATTAAATCAGTGGATCGATCAGATTGAAACTGCCTTTTCAGGACAAATTGGCCAGCGACTGCCGAATCTTGATATTAACGACATTATCCAACAACTGCGACCCATATTCAACCAACTCGTCGGCGGTGCTGGAGCCTTTGTTGGTAACACAGTAGGCGTTGTCCTCAGCTTTTTGTTAGTCATAGTTTTGACATTGATGACATTAGCAGAACCTCTATCTTACCGCAAAGCATTTATACAACTATTTCCCTCTTTTTATCGGCGACGTGTCGATGGCATCTTAGATGAATGCGAAATAGCTCTCGGCAGATGGGTCATCGGCGCTTTAATTAGCATGAGCGTCATCACTTTTCTAAGTCTAATTGGTTTATCAATATTGCAAGTTCCCCTAGCCCTAGCTCACGCTGTAGTAGCAGGCTTGCTGAACTTAATACCCAATCTCGGGCCCGGTTTGAGCGTCATTCCCCCAATGACGATCGCACTTTTAGACTCTCCCTTAAAATCCAGTTTTGTGCTAATCCTCTACTTTCTAATTCAACAATTTGAAAGCAACCTCCTCACCCCTTACGTTATGGCACAGCAAGTATCGCTGCTGCCGGCTGTCACCTTAATAGCCCAAGTATTCTTCGCCACTTTTTTTGGATTTTTAGGACTCTTGCTTGCCCTTCCTCTTACCGTTGTCGCTCAAGTTTGGGTGAGAGAAGTCTTAATTAAAGATATTCTCAATCAGTGGGACACCAATCCCAGAAACCTAGCAGCAATTGACACTGCTATTAATGAAGAGTACGAAGCTATAGGAGTAACGCATAGTAAGCCACAAAGCCTTGGAGAACAAAAAACAGACATCCCTAATAATACAGATGATTCGGCGGTTTAAACCGCTTCTTGTCAAACGAAGTCTGCCTCCGCAGACAAGCAAGATAAAAGGAGTATTTAAGCCGGATTTGGTATTAGTCCCCCTCTGCTGGGACGAAAGTTTGTGTAGTCGCGACTTGAGTCGCCGAGGCTAAAAGCTTTAAACCGCATCTCGTCCAGCGCTAAAAATTTGTTTAACAGTCAAATTTAATTGGGGAAATGTGGGCGACAAAACCAGATCGTCTCCCCGAAACTGACTGACTTGATACTCACCATCAACCAAATGGTGAACAAAAAAAGTCGGTTGTTTCGGATTGCCAATATAGCGTCTGCCACCTAGTCCCAAATAGTCGGCAATCCAGTATTCAGAAATACCCAAAGCTTCATAGTCAACCAATTTATAGCCGTAATCATCCCGCCAATTGGTACTGACAACTTCGACAATTAGCCGGACAGAGCTACCCATTGTAATGATAGATTCCTTTTTCCATCTCGGTTCGCTGTCCGTCCCTTGTCTGTCCAAAACGATCGCATCCGGTTCGTAACCAGATAGCTCATTGTCAGCTTTGACCACGCATTTTTTGGGAACGAAGTAGGGCAACTTCAGCCTCTCGATTTCAATTCCTAGCTTCAGGCAAAGGAAGCCAGATACTTCTGAATGTTCTCCGGTGGCTTTAGGCATCTCAACAATAGTTCCATTGTGCAGTTCGTAGTGGTTTTCTGAATTTTCTGGATACCACTCGATAAATTGCTCGAAGGTGACTGGTTTTGTTGATACAGCTTGAGTCATAGTCATCGCCTTTATTTGATTTATGATATTATTCTTATATTCGTTATAACTCACATCTTCCATCATGGTCAGCCTGTTCATAAAAGGCTTATTAAGAATGGTGCAATATCTCAGTTATAATACATTGCTTTTATCTCAAACAACTAGCCCGATCGACAATCCATCAATCCAAAATCTAAATAAAATTGTATTATGCGAACGATCGACGAAATCAACGATAAAATCAGCCAAGGCAAAGCCACAGTCTGGACGATCGAAGAGCTCAAAATCCGAGTCCGAGAAACCAGCGTTAGCCAAGTCGCAAAACAAGTCGATGTCATCACCACCGGCACATTCGAGCCGATGGAATCATCAGGCGCAATTATCAACCTCGGCCACACAGATCCCCCGATAAAAATCCGCCAGTGCTGGCTAGACGGCGTTTTAGCCTACTCCGGCTTCGGCGCAGTAGACCTGTATTTGGGAGCAACCCAAGTAGCCGAAGACGGCGAAGAATCCCGGGAACGGGGCGGCGGACACGTCATCGAAGACTTAATAGCCGGCAAACCCGTGCAGTTGCGGGCTTTGGGACAAGTCACAGACTGCTACCCCCGCGCTTCCTTTGAAACCACAATTACCCGCGATACCATCAACCAGTTTTATTTATTCAATCCCCGGAACGCATATCAAAACTTTATTGTGGGTGTCAATGGGGGCGATCGACCACTGTTCACCTACCTCGGCCCCCTACAACCAAACCTCGGCAACGCCGTCTATTCCAGCCTAGGAGCCATGTCTCCCCTGCTAAATGACCCCGACCTCCAACTCATCGGCATCGGCACTCGCATCTTCCTAGGAGGCGCCACCGGCTACATCACCTGGGAAGGAACCCAGCACTTCCCGCTGCAAAAACGCCAGCCCAACC
The DNA here is from genome assembly GCA_036700145.1 of Microcoleus occultus BM001215366. GTDB lineage: Bacteria > Cyanobacteriota > Cyanobacteriia > Cyanobacteriales > Microcoleaceae > Microcoleus. The sequence continues at coordinate 20,470 of JAUBOH010000006.1, read as the reverse complement.
GCACCCCGATCGGCCCGGCCGCCACCCTCGCACTGATCGGCGACGCCAAACAGATGAACTCCAAATGGGTGCGCGGCTGCTACTTCAAAAACTACGGCCCATCCCTGATGCTGGGAGTCGGCATCCCCTTTCCCGTCTTAAACGAAACAGTCGTCGCCAACTGTGCAGTATCGGACAAAAAAATAGTAGCGCCGGTGGTAGATTTCTCTATCCCCCGGCGCGTTCGTCCCACATTTGGTTTAGTCAGCTACGCTCAATTAAAGACTGGTCGGATTCTCATCGAGGGTAAACCCGTGCGGGCGGCCCCCCTTGCGAGTATGTTTCTCTCCCGCCAAGTAGCATTGGAATTGAAGCAGCAAATTGAAGCGGGTCAATTTACCCTCACGGCCCCTGTTGCTCCCCTACCAGCCGATCGAGTATTTCTCCCCCAAGATTTGTGGGGCGCACAAGTCCGGCTGGAATAGACATCGGTTTATTCCTCAACAGGCTTAGGCTTCTTAACCGGCTTAGGAAGAGGTTCCTTGGGGACAGGCGGTGCTGCTGCTGCTGCGGGCTTGATATTAGGACGCCCTACAGGAGCCCCATCACCGCTGGGCTTAGCAGTAAAGGGACGCTTCCCTCCTCCTCCCTTGAAGCCACCGGGCGGCTTGCTTCCGGGGGGGAATTTCCGCTTTTTGATCGGCAGGGCGCCAATATTGTTGGCCTGCTGGATACTCAGACTGTCAGCTTGCAATTTGACGTGGAAATCCCAAAAAAACCCGACAGCTTTTGTTGCTAAATCTCCCTTGAGTTTCAACTTAAAAAACTTCATCTTGTCGTCATTCTTGCGGGGAGCTTGCTTAATTTTGACGATGACATACTTTTCTTGATCTAGCGATTGATAAATCACCTCGCCTCGAATCGAAAAGTACCCATCTTCAACATCAGGTTCCGAGGGCGGCAAAGATGCGGTCGATGCTTCGTCGCTAGTCTCAATCTCCCCTGCTTCCTGACTTTCCTCGTCAGAGGACGGTTCGGGAGGTTTCTTGAGCGTTTCCGGCTCCCAAACTCCCATAATCTGGGCGTGCAAGTTCCCGTCTTCTTGCCTGGTGCGGGGATAGACCACCCACAGGTGTTCTTGTTCCAGATCCAAGTGATTTTTGACTAAACTCATGACTCTACCCAGCAAAACTGCGTCGATCGCAGTTCCGTCGGCAGCTATCAGCATACCCCGGGTGAATTGCTCTTCTGATTGCGTGTAGCGGCCCCGCACCAAACCAACAGCTCGGTACTGTCTGGGTTCGCTGGGGGGGGGAATGGGATGTTGGCGCATGACGGAGGGTACGTCCTCGCCCGCCTGATTTTCGCTTTGAGCAGCAGGCTCGGGAGTTGCTGGCGGTGCGACCGAGAGCGCTGGAGTATCGCTGCCCGATCGAGCAGGCGCTGCTTGCTCAGAGGGTGCAGGAGCATTGCTGGGCGGGTCTTTTGGCTTTGTTTTGTCCTTTTCGGGGGCAGAACTGTAGCGCGGTCGTTGCAGCGAGTCCTTTGGCGCTGGGGCGTCTGTTGGCGCTGGCGGTTTATTTTGGTCAACAGGTGCAGCCGACGACGGCGCGGAAGCCACTGGACTTTCGTCTGGTGTCTCGGGCGCGGAGGCTGTAACTGCGGGCCCATTGACGGCCGGCTCGATCGGCAGATCCTTGCGAGCTGAAGTTGATTTGGGCGATTTGGAAGAGCGGTTTGGAGAGGGGTTCATAAAAAACTCCTTGCAGCGGAGACACATCCCTTGAGGGAAATTAGGAATAAACTGAAGAAACTGCTTTAAAAACTACTAGCACCAGACAGGCGGGCTTGCGCCGGAAAGTTTGGTTTTGACCCGTCAGCGCCAACTTTCAACTCCGCGGTTGAGTGCCCGGGGTTCGCTGGCTGCTAAAATCCTTGCTGGCAAGGAGTTTGAGAGTTGCTGACCCGGCAGAGCGAGACCGATCGCGCGAAAGCTGGCGTTGCAAGCTTGTAGCATTTAGGATATTCAGCTTGCCTATTTTACTTAATCCAATTACCTAGCGGGCCGATCCGCTATCTTTTCGGTAATTTTTAGCTCGACCAAACTAAATTGGACGCAAGCCGCAGTTTTGGGGGCTGCGGGTATGAGTGTCCAAAATTGTTTGGCTGGCGTGGAGTTGTGGGTCTGTTACCATATTAGCTGCAAGCAAAAGACTGGTTTGTCAATTGGGACTTTGAAGTTAAGAACTTTTATGGTTGCATTGATCTAGTTAAATGGCAGACGCCCCCGGGCGATGCCTTAATTTTTAGAGAATTGTACATTTTAAGCTGGGATAGTTTTGAATTATGGATAAAGCAAACAAGCGTCGCGGGTTGATTAGTGTGGTGGTGGTGCTTTCGCTCATCGCTTTTTTGGGATTTTCTCTGGTTCCAATTTTGGACAGTATTCTCAAGGCCAGCCAAGCGCAAAGCCGATCGACTCCAACGCCAACTCAGACGGCGCCCTCTGGCCAGAAGCAATCGCAGTTGCTGCAAGATCAGGCGAGGGGGTACGAATTGGTTTTGCAGCGGGAACCTGACAATGTAACGGCTCTGCGGGGACTTTTGCAGGTGCGGCTGGAGCTGATCGGACAAGGAGTGGGGGACATTAAGGATGCGATCCCTCCTTTGTCCAAGTTGGCTTCGCTGAATCCTGAAACTGCTGAATACGGGATTTTGCTGGCTCAGGCGAAGGAACGCACGGGCGATCGCGAAGGGGCTGCTGGGGCTTACCGATCGATTTTGGCGTCTAAGCCTGGGGAAATTAAGGCTTTGCAGGGGTTGGTAAATTTGCTGCTGGTGCAGCAGCGCCCGGAAGCTGCGATCGGACTGCTGCAAGATACGCTGAAAGCTGCTCCGGCTGCAAATCAGGCGAAACCGGGAAGTGTTGATACAACTTCGGTGCAGTTGATTTTAGGACAGGTTTATGCTGTGGGGAAACGTTACCCAGAGGCGATCGCGATTTACGACGAATCGGCTAAGAATAATCCGAAAGATTTTCGCCCGACTTTAGCTCATGCGATCGTCCTGAAGGAACAGGGCAAAACTGATGAAGCAAAAACGCTGTTTGATAAAGCTACGGAGTTAGCTCCTCCTAACTATAAAGACCAAATCAATCAGTTAGCTAGCGGCACTCCTTCACCTTCTCCGGCGGCTGAGGCGAGTCCTGAATCTACTGTTTCTCCTAGTCCTGAATCTACTGTTTCTCCTAGTCCTGAACCTGCGCTACCGAAGCCTTAAGTATAACTGTAGGGACACAGCACTGCTGTGTCCCTAACCTTAAGGACACAGCAGTGCTGTGTCCCTACCCATGCCACATCCTTTAACCTAGATTTGAGATTACCAATTACCGATCGCCAATTATAAAACCTCGGAGGGAATTATGACCCAAAGCGTCGATCGCGTTGTTCTACATCCTGCTTTTGGCGATCGCACTCAATTGCCTGAGAGAGAATGGGGGAAAAGGGCGATCGGTCTTAATAGACTTCATCATGAGAACCCATTTTGAGCAATAAAATAGCTTCCTCCTCATCTTCTGGAGCGAGCGCAAATTCAAATAAAATCCGATAATCATAATCTATGGAACACCACCAGATACCCGATAAATCTCCTGTCAATTTGTGAGTTCGCAAGCTGGGGTGAAAGCAGTCTTCAGACAAAAGTTCTAGCGTAGCTTCAATTAAAGGGCGAAGCTGAGGATTTTTACGAACTAACTTTTTGAAAGTACGAATAGATTTGGGAGTCCAACCAATTTTCATCAATCATCCAACTCCGCCATAAAATCGGCTACCGAACCAAATTTAACATTTCCCTCAGCATACTCTTGACGAACTTCTGCCACTTCCTTGAGTAATTCATTTCGTCGCTGTTGTCGCAGACGATTCAGAAGAATATCTAGAAGCAGGGCTTGATCTTCTAATGATAAAACTTCTACAGCTTCAAGAGCTTGCTGGAATTGAGATGTCTGTGTCGTTTTACTCATAGTTATTGTTCAGTAAATTACCAGATTATTTTCATTTCAACCACAATATTTTTTATTTATTTTAGCCAAATTTATCATATCCTAGCATTTATTACTTCTGCTGTGTGTAAAGTTTTCCTTGTTCCCAAATTCAGCATGGGAACAAGGATTTCAAACTAGCTTCTAGTATTTACGTTCCTGCGGCTCAAACATCGTAATCGCCACCGGCATATAAGCCAAATCGATTCCCGCAGGCGAATAGTAAGCCAGCGTATGCTTCAAGAAATTTCCATCATCGCGCTCAGTAAAATCTTCCCGCGAATGAGCTCCCCGACTTTCCTGGCGCTTCAATGCCGAAGTTAAAATCATTTTCCCGACAATTATCAAACTCCGCAATTCCAAAGCTTCCACAATTTCTGTATTCCACAACTTGCCTTTATCGTCTAAATAAACTTCCTGATATTGTCGCTCCAATTCCTCCAATTTTGTCAAACCTTCTTGCATCAATTCGGCGCTGCGAAACACGCCGCAATACTCAGTCATCGTATCTTGATACTGCTGCCTAATTTGATTGATGCGGTATTTGCCGGGACGCTCTACAAGTGCTTGAATTTGTTCGCTGGCTTCTTTGATATAACGCTGTTCGTCCACTGCTGGCAACTTGCGATTTTGGACAAATTGTGCTATGCTTGCGCCAGTAACTTTGCCGTAAACAACGCATTCTAAAAGCGAGTTACTGCCCAAACGATTTGCGCCGTGAACTGACACGCAAGCTGCTTCCCCGGCTGCAAAAAAACCGTCAACTAAACCCTCGGCGCTGCTGCGAACTTGCCCGCTGACATTAGTTGGAATTCCGCCCATTGAATAGTGCACTGTCGGGCGCACGGGCATCGGCTGATTTACGGCATCAATTCCTAGCAAACGGTGCGCTTCTTCCCAAGCAAAAGGAATTTTGCTCATGATTTTTTCGCGTCCCATGTGCCGCAAATCCATGTAAATAAACGGGCCGCCGGCACTACCGTCAACGTTGATTCCTCGGCCTGCGCGAATTTCTAGGGAGATGGCCCTGGATGTAATATCTCTCGGTGCTAATTCCATCCGCGAAGGGGCATAATTGGCCATGAATCGATCGCCCTCGGAATTAATCAAATAAGCTCCTTCGCCCCGCACAGCCTCGGAAATCAACACTCCCACCGGATACAAACCAGTCGGGTGAAACTGCACGAACTCCATATCCTCCAACGGCAATCCGGCCATAGCAGTCATCGCCAAACCGTCTCCAGTTGAGGCGTAATCGTTCGAGGTCGTGTTGTAAACCCGGCCGTAACCCCCCGTAGCAAACATCACCGCCTTAGCGCGCACGACCTCAATTTGACCGTCATGAAGGCGGTACATAACTACGCCCTTGGCTTGACCTGATTCCAAAATCAGGCGGGTGACGTACCATTCCTCATAGACATGAACTCCGTTACGGCGCAGGTTGTTGACCAATTCGTGGAGGATGGCGTGACCGGTTTTGTCGGCGGCGTAGCAGGTGCGGTTGTGGGAATGTCCGCCGAAAGCGCGCTGGGCAATTCGGCCGTCTGGGAGGCGGGAGAATAGGACTCCCATGTGTTCTAAATCGATGACTACGCCCGGTGCTTCGCGGGTGAGGATTTCTACGGCGTCTTGGTCGGCTAAATAGTCTGAACCTTTTACTGTGTCGAAGGCGTGGGCTTTCCAACTGTCTTCTGGATCGACGTTTTGCAGGCTGGAGGCCATGCCGCCTTGGGCTGCGACGGAGTGCGATCGAATCGGGTGAGTTTTGGCAACAACTGCTATTTTTAAGCTGGGGTCAGTGCGGGCAATTTCTACCGCTGCACGGCAACCTGCTAAACCGCCGCCTACAATGATTACGTCGTGTTCTAGCATTTTTTGAATTATTTTGAGTGTTCTGCTCAACTTATCGTGACGCAAAAAAAAACTTCCTACCAAAAGATCGGGAAGTTTTTTAACTTTTGATTGGAATCGAAAATCCCAGTCTAAAATCTCAAATTAGACTAGCCTACGGTTTCGACAGACTGCTGATTCGACTGATTTCCCGTTGCAGAAGGTTGAGCTTCGGTGCCGGGCTCTACGGAAAGCACTTCAATGTTATTTAGCAGAGTTGTAACGAAAGCAAACAGCAAGAATGGCAGAGACAGCACTAAAATCAAGCCGACGGTAGCCAAGGCGTAGATTTGGCGGGCGCTGCTCCAGAGGGCGAGTGCCGACGCTAGACTTAGGAAGATGACTATCAGCCAAACAATGATTTGACCGTAAATGTCGCCAAAGGTGAGGGTACATTTAAGGCGATAGTTTTGAATGTTATTCATTGATGCCTCGGGAGATTGCTATTACGACTTGTCCAAAAATACTTTGACAGTCTGTCAATGCCGACTGTAAATTTATAATCTTAGCTGCCGCAACTTGCTTTTGGAGCTGTTTTAAACATTTTTATAGAAGTTTGCAACAAGACTTTATAAATTTTGGCTTCTGACCCCCGCCCAAAAACGAATACCGTGCCACCTACTCCTGTCGATCGCACCCCAAAATTTTAGACCCAAGTTCCTGCTCCCAGATTCATCTGTAAAGTAAATCTCAAATGGAAAATCGACTGATTGGGAAATTTTGCCGAAACAAGACGATCGCACGGCGCGACAAAGAAACCGGGTTTTTTACTGTTTTGGCGGGCTGTAACCTTTGTATTTTCGTCGCTCTACCCGGTTTCTGGCAACCCGTGCGTGCAGGAGTACGAAACAACAGCACAAGGGGAAAGTCTACTTTTTGGCCGGGCCCCCACTTGGTAAAGTAATGTTAAGCTGCATGGGATGGAATCAACCTTTATAGCGTCGCACCTGTCTTTTCGCCCATGTCTTCAGAGAGCAAATTGCTGATTTCGCGCTGTTTCCTGGCTGGTCTGGGAACGCAGATGTTTGTGCACCGCCCCGATCGGATTCCCCAAGAAAGTCCGGTGCTGGTGGTGAGCAATCACCGCAGTTTCTTAGATCCTGTGGTGTTGACGGCGGCTTTGGGTCGATCGATTCGCTTTGCTTGTCATCACTACATGGGTCAAGTTCCGGTGGTTCGGGAATTGGTAACATCTTTCGGTGCTTTCCCCTTGGAAGCACCGGAACACCGACAGCAGCATTTTTTCTCTCAAGCGACGGCCCTGCTGCAAAATAGGGAGATGGTGGGGGTGTTTCCTGAAGGTGCAGAACCGATGGTGAATTTAACTGGGCAAAATACTGTGGGGAAGTTTCAGCGGGGATTTGCTCATTTGGCTTTGCGGGCTCCGGTGCGGGATTTGGCGGTTTTGCCCGTGGCGATTGGTTCGATGCAGGAACAGTCGGTGCGATCGGCTATACCGTTGAAGTTGTTGAGTTTGTTCGACCCTTCAGAACCGTTGTTCGATCGAGCTGGTTGGCATCCTGTGATAGTTTACAAGCGAGTTAACATTTTAGTCGGCCGCCCGTACTGGATTACGGTCGATCGACAGCAGCAATATCGAGGCAAAAAAGCCAAAGCAGTTGTTGCTGAACTCACAGATCACTGTCAGGGGGAAATTGCAGAATTACTCCAACGAGGGTGTTTGTAAGTTTGTAAGTTTGTTGACTGTTGACTGTTGGCTGTTGGCTGTTGACTGGTGTCAGATTTCCAATTCTTTAATCTAAAATCTAAAATCGATTGACTTTAATCATGCCAAATGCTAACAACAAGGTTCGTTTTCTAACCCCCAAACAGGCGAAAGCAGATCGCCCTTTATTTGTATTTCTGCCCGGTATGGATGGTAGCGGTTTGCTGCTGCGGCCGCAAATTTCTAAATTAGCTCAGGATTTCGACATTCGCTGCTTAACTTTACCGGCGGACGACATGGCCAGTTGGGATGTACTGGTTACCGAAACAATTGCCTTAATTGAAGCAGAAAAGCAAGGCGGAAAGCAGCAGCGGCCGGTTTATCTGTGTGGCGAGTCATTTGGGGGCTGTTTAGCGATGAAAATTGTTTTAGAAGCTCCCCAATTGTGCGATCGACTAATTTTAGTCAATCCAGCTTCTTCATTCCGACAGCAGCCGTGGGTGCAGTGGGGTTCTCACCTGACTCAGTGGCTGCCGGCCAACCTTTATCCGCTGTCGGTCATCGGTCTTTTGCCGATATTAGCATCGTTAGGAAAGATTGCGCGCGACGACCGGCGCGCTTTGCTAGAAGCGATGCAAGCCGTACCGCAAAACACGTCTGTGTGGAGATTGGCGTTAGTGCGATCGTTTAATGTTGACGAAAATCAGTTGCGCGGCGTCAAACAGCCGACCCTAGTAATTGCTAGCGGTGCCGATCGGCTGCTACCTTCAATAGCAGAAGCGAAGCTTTTAGTCAAGGTAATTCCCAATGCTGAAATGGTGAGGCTGGCTAACAGCGGTCATGCTTGTTTGTTAGAAACAGATGTTGACCTTCACGCGATTATGCAAGCTCGCAATTTTTTGACAAAATCCGAAGAAAATCTGTCATTAGTCAGCAGTCATTAGTCATTAGTCATTGGGCATTGGGCATTGGGCATTGGGCATTGGGCATCTCCGAAAAACAATCTTATCGGCATCAGCAATTACCAATTATATTATGTCGAGTCAATCGATTACGGCTACAGTGCGAGCTTCTAGCTCGCGAGCGGGACGCTCGCACTGGACAATAATTATCAGGATTACCCGGACACGATGTTATCAATTACCAATGCCCAATGCCCAATGCCCAATGCCCAATTCCCAATTAACTAATTAAGATTTAGCCATTTTTGAGCGTTAAGCCGCTGGACGACGCCAAACACCATGAGGTCTAGTGTTACCTTGCGCTCGTCTATCAAAAAAGGCTCTAAAGTGCTGGTTTTGGTATTATTTTCAGCGCAGGAAAAAGCCCTTTGACTTTGAATATTTTCTTGAGGAAAATAGAGGTTAAATTGGCGTTGACCTTCTTGGAATTTACCAATTACCTGCCAGCAATCGCCGGCGGAACTAATACCAGCAACGGGGAGTTTTTCCTTAGCCAAACTCACCTCTAAATCCTTAACGCCCTGCTTAGTTAAAGCAGTTTGCAAGGCCGGCAAATAATCTTGTTGGATAAATTCAGCAAAGGGCTTGTCTTCAACAGCAGGTGCTTTTTCCTTTTTAGCTTTAGCTGGGGGCTTGTCGCCGTCAGGCTTGGCTGCGGGCTTTTTAGCATCCGCTTGAGGCTTGTCAGCGCTCTTAAAGTCGCTGGTCTCGGGTGTATCGGAACTCGGGGCGTTCTCGATCGCAGCAGTGGGAGTTTCGGATTCGCCAGCGGTAGGATTTTTCGGTTCTTCTGACATTAACGCTTCCTGTTAAAAGTGATCGGTAAGGAGTTGTGAGTTGAGCTGCGGGCGATCGACTCGATCGATCGCACACACATTTTATCGAAAACCAACCGAGAGAGAATTGCTCCTTCCAAAAAATTTGGAAGGAGCAACACTGTCAGGGCGATCGCCCGCAAAGATCGCAACTCCGATTATGATTCTAAATCTCAGCCACAGCTCGTTCAATCAAACGGCGGGCGAGAGTTTGAACGCCCGTGTGTTCGTAGTAGTTGGTAGTCATGTCGAGGAATGCGCCCACATAGTCCACCTTATCGGCAGAAATTTCTACAAAATTCTGCAAATGGCCCATAACGTTTTGGGGAGTCAAACCTCGATCGCTGACAAAAGAGCTCATCCAGCCGGAAACCGAGTTAAAGCTTTCACCAATAAAACCGAGTTGGCCGGCGGGAGAGCCCCCTGGAATCATGCCGCCGATCGACTTAAACGCCTGATTATCTTGCAAATCGTTGGGGGAGAGCTTTTGAATCCAAGACTGAGTTGCCATGATAAAGTCAGGGCCCAGGGGAATCAAACCGTCAAAACAAACCAAAGCGGCCATCCGCATCAGGGATTCGCCGCCGTAGTCGCCCAAGGCGCCGGCAAAATCGCCGATGCTGTCGCCGGGAATGCCGTTAATTTGGCAAAAAGCCAGCAACTCAGTGACTAACTTCAAAGAAAGGTCGATCGTTTGAGCTTTTTCTGGCTTGGGGGTGAGATTGCCAAGCATGGACAAAAACGGCACATTTTGGGCGACTTTGTTAGCTAGGGCTGCGGTACCGAGGGCGCTAGAGGCACTGTCGATCGTTTGGTAGAGCCAGAGAGCGCGCTGGTAGCCCTCTGATTTATCGTTGTAGAGGTAGATGGCGCGATCGCCGATTTGCTGGATCAGTTCTTCGTCAGTTTCGCCAGTAACGGTGCGAATCGTATTTTCAAAGCCAACTAAATTGTTCCACTCGCCGGGAACCACAAAATCAAGTGCTCGCAGGGCCTTGACAGTCATGTTGTCTTTAGGCAGTCGATCGACTAATTCAAAGACTGTTTTGCTCACAAAAAACTCCTTATGCTGGAACGGGAATCAAAGGTATTACTTTTGGCAGATGGCAAAAACTTCACAGTCTCATTATTGCAGACGCGAGTTGCGATCGCGCCAGACTAGAGTCGGACGCGGAGTTTGACAAGAGACATTGCTACTTGACGCTGGCGAGACCGCCGAGGTTAAATTTTGACAGCCAAGCTTCGCGCTCGCTAGCGGTAAAAGAGGGATCGCGGGATTGAACTTTCACCTGATAGCGATTTCCCACTAAAACAGCAGTGATATTAGCACCCTGATTAATGGCGGGATAGCCGTTGATTTTCTTGGTACTGTTTTGGAATTTAGATCCAGCCGAGGGATTGCCCGCGATGTCGTTAATCGAGAGAACCGCGACATTTTTACCGCCTTTGTTCAGCTTAGCTTCAGCAAAACCGGATTTTTCTTGAGCAAAAACGCGATCGAATCCGCCGCCTGAAGACGGGAAATATTTATTTAACTTACCGCCTGCAACTGCCTTCTTGGGCAGATTTTGATTGCTAGCACTTGATTTGTCAGCAGTTGTCTGCTGTGCTTTACCAGGTTTTTGGGTGCTTTCCTGCTGGGCTTTGTCCCAGCGGGATGGGGCTTGGGTTTGACCGCAAGCGGTCACTAACAGCAGTACCGACATCAGGAATGGAGCTAAGATTTTGCGCGCGGAGGGTAATTTCATCGCTGTTTCCTCATGAGATAGTTTCCAATCACAATTGTGGCTCAGGATTTGGCAATTTGTCTTGTCCGAGGGGATGATTTACCTCAACTGCAAAAAATCCTCTGCCTGCACGCCAGAGGATTTTTTGCAATAGCCAGGAAAGAAGGAAGAATACCGAAGGATTACTCCACAGCTAAATTCTGTGGATTGGAGTAAAGAAAGCAAGTTTTGTGGTTAAGAGCAATCTCAAAACAATTTTTTCTGACTCTCCCTAGATTTATCCTTAGCCTTCAGAGCAATTATTTGCCAATCATTCAACTTCCGTCTTGCTCTATCGGTAACGATCAGGCGTCGCTTTCAATGTAGATAAACAACAAACCCATTACCACAACTGGCATCAGCCAGGTAATAACCGGAATCAAAATCCAAGGCAAGAAAGAAGCAGCGTAGGAACCTGTCATATCAAATTCTCCAAACTAAAGTTAGTGCGTTCCAACAGGGATATTTGGGAGTGGAGTCTAATTATTGACTAAACCCCGGAAAATGGCATCAACGCCCTTAAAGTTTTCCAGTAAGAAGTAGGCAGCAAAGACGCCGCTCATCCCGCCAATGAAGAAACCAGCAGTCAACTGGCTCCACCCTTCAGCATTTCTCAGGGAATCGGGGGTCATCGGATTAGCGCTCGGGTAGCTGGTGTTGTCTTGTTTGAAAGAGACCCAACCGTAGGCAGACATACCTAGTGTGCCGAGCAGAACTAAGACGAGGGCTGTAATTAATCCGCCGAGATTAGCTGCTTCTGGATAATCCCGCAGGGGCCCGAAGACGATTTCTGGGCCGACGAGGAAATAACCGTGTGCCAAACCGATTTCTAGACCTCGAACTAGGGGCGAGAGTCCTTTGCGGTAGGCGGGCAAGTTGCCGATGAATGCTTTGGTGAAATCAGAAGCACTGATGGGAGTTGCTAGATGACCCGTAAAGGGGTCGCCGTTAAAGGGTTTAATAAGCTCTGCATCTCTGGGATCGGCCATATTCTCTTTTTCCTCGCTGTTTAAAATTTGAGGCGTCCAAGTCATATTTTACGCAGGGAGGTGTTTCCTATTTGCATAATTGGCAGCGAGCTTTAGAAAAGTTCACTATTCTTTAGTTTTCGGAAGAATTTTTCTTTTGTCTCTTATACCAGAAAGCGAGTCGATCGGGCGATACTCCCAAAAAATAGGCAATAATTACTATTTGATTGATGATAGTGGTTTTGAGTACCCCAACCTGCTGCCACCGGCGGGCGGAGGTCAGCACTGACTGGGGTACTATTTCGATGCGGCCTTGTTTTTTCAACCGACGCACAAATTCAAAGTCTTCCATCAGGGGCAAGTCCGGAAAACCGCCGATTTTGTCAAAGGTAGCTGAAGATAGAAAAATTGCTTGGTCGCCGTAGGGCATTTGCAGAAAGTTCGATCGCCAGTTTACCCCGGTTTCTACCAGCCGCAGACACAGCCTGCGCCCGTCAATCTTGAGTTCAAACGCCCCCGCTACGGAGGAGGGTTTAGCGGCGAGTGCCTGACGCACCCCTGAGTCGTACCCGCGGGGCAAAAGAGTGTCTGCGTGGAGGAACAGCAGGATGTCTCCAGTTGATGCTGCCGCACCTGCATTCATTTGCGTAGCCCGGCCAGGGGCGGTGGAGATCGCTCGATCGGCCCGATTTTGCGCTATTTCAACAGTACCGTCGCTGCTGCCGCCGTCAGCGACAATTATTTCGATATTTTCAGCATTGCGGGCAGTGGAGATGACTCGGGCGATCGTATTCGCTTCGTTTAAGACTGGAATGATAATCGAAATTTTAAGATTGGGAGTTTCTAGCATACAAAATGAAGAACACCGTTAGAGTCAGTTCTGTAAACAGATTAAGCTGAAACTCTTACCTAGAATTACCCCTTTCTTCTTCCTTTTTATTTTTTCCTGCTCTCGGTTAAATTAGTTGCCTAAATTTATTCTGCTCTACCTAATTTTTCTCGCGCCTGAGAGAATTCTCTCAAGCGCTGTCTAACCACTACTGAATTTGGTTAGACAAATACATTTACCGAAAGGCGAGAGGAAAGCCCCCGACGACCGTCGTAGGGATGAACGATCGTTGCGACGACCGTCGTCTACAATTTTCAGATTGCCCTTGTCTATTCATTATTTTTGCGCTATAGTAGTTAGCGTAAGACTAAGTAAATCAATGCTAGTTTTTGAGTTAAAAACCTACGGAAAGTTAGAGCAGTTCGCAGCTATTGACGAGGCGATTCGTACTGTGCAGTTTATTCGGAATAAGTGCATTCGTTTGTGGATGGACGATCCGAAAACAGGAAAGTACGACTTAAGCAAACAAAGTGCGGTATTGGCTGGCGATTTTTCGTTTGCGGACAAACTCAATTCAACTGCCCGTCAAGCAGCGACAGAGCGTGCTTGGTCGGCAATCTCCCGTTTTTATGACAACTGCAAAGCCAAGGTTTCTGGGAAGAAAGGATACCCAAAGTTCCAGAAAGATAATCGCTCGGTTGAATATAAAGCATCGGGATGGAAACTAGCTAACGACCGTAAATCGATAACATTCACCGATAAAAATGGGATTGGTCGATTAAAAATGAAAGGCACTCGTGACCTGAATTTTTATCAACTCTTCCCAGATTAAACGGGTGAGATTAGTTAAGCGAGCAGATGGCTACTACGTTCAATTCTGCATCCAAGTAGATCGAGAAGAAAAGATCGAACCAACTCATAAAACTATCGGTCTAGATGTTGGGCTAGAGTCTTTTTATACCGATTCGTTGGGCAACAAGGTTGAAAACCCTCGGTTTTATCGAACTGGCGAACAAAAGATGAAACTGTCGCAAAGACTTGTTTCTCGCAAAGTTAAAGGCTCTAAAAATAGGCGTAAAGCTAGAGTCAAATTAGCTAGAGTTCACCTCAAAATAAGTAGGCAACGCAAAGACCATGCTATCAAATTGGCGCGGTGCGTAATCACATCTAACGATGTAGTCGTCTATGAAAATTTGCGGATTAAGAACATGGTTAAAAATCATTGTCTGGCTAAGTCAATTAATGACGCTGGATGGTATCAATTTCGAGTTTGGCTAGAGCATTTTGGCAAGGTATTTAAACGGGCAACTATTGCGGTGAATCCTGCCTACACGTCCCAAGAATGCTCTAGCTGCGGCGTAATTGTGAAAAAGTCATTGTCTACTCGCACCCATGTTTGTCAATGTGGCTGTAAGTTAGACCGCGACCACAACGCTGCTATTAACATCCTTAACTCAGGATTGGGTACGGTAGGGCATACCGGAACCTTTGCGCTCGACGCAAGCAACACTTCTGGAGAATCGGCCTCTATTCTAGTTGGTGCAAACCTACTCGGGTAAGTTGACTCGCTGAGAGAAGAATCTTCCGCATTCATGCGCGGAGAGTGTCAATATAGTATGACGTTGCGGTAACACAATTAAGTAATTTTAATTAATTATTGATGATAATTACTGATGAATGCTTGCGAGTAATAAAAGCTTTGATTATTTTAAAATATTGATATCTAAACCCAAGAGATCCTCTGGTCGATCGATATCTGGCAAAATAGGAAGAACAGCAATATTTAGACCTAAATTTTGGGCGATCGCCCGCGTGCAAGCAAATACTTCACTGGTTCCCCAGTTAATTCCGCCGAACAATTCCGGTATCGCTCTTCGCAGCCCGATCAGATAATAACCCCCGTCTTTTGCCGGGCCCAAAACTAAATCGCGATCGCTCAGTTCGTCAAAAGCTTGTGCCATGATTTCTGCTTTCAGATCGGGACAATCTGTGCCGATAATTGCCACTTTGTCAACCCCTGAATCAAAGGAATTTTGAAACGCTGCTGTCATTCTTGCGCCCAAATCGCCGTCTATTTGATTTTGATAAATAATATCAGTTCCCAACCACTCTTGCATCAGTTGTTGGCTGCCGCCTGTGTGGTGAATTTCTACCGATAATCGGCGGGAGTTTTGGAGAGAGAGCGATCGGGCGATCGTCCGTTGGGACATCAAGCGGTGAAGGTTGGCAGCGCCTGCTTTTCCCAACACCGGAATTAGTCGAGTTTTGGTTGTTCCCGGCTCGGGATAGCGGGTGAAAACAATCAGTTTTTCTGAAATCATCTAGCGTCCATAATTTTGAAATAAATGACCTAATGTAACCCCTGCACCCAACTGATCCTAAAACACAGTCAACTGTCAACTGTCACAGGTCAACTGTCAACTCTTAACTCATTTCTAGCATTCGCTGAATCGGCTGCAAAGCTGCTATTTGTAGCTCCTGGGGCATGGTAATTTCGGGGGTTTGATTTTTCATAGCTAGATACAATTTTTCCAAGGTATTTAATCTCATGTGCGGGCATTCGTTGCAAGCACAACTATTATTGTTACCAGGAGCGGGAATAAAGCGTTTGTGAGGTGTTTGCTTTTGCATTTGGTGAATGATTCCCGGTTCAGTCGCTACAATAAAAGCTTGACTGGAACTGGATTGAGAATATTTTAGCAAAGCAGTGGTGGAGCCGATATAATTGGCGTGGCGAAGCACGGGAGGTTCGCATTCTGGATGGGCAATTATTTCGGCTTCGGGATTTTCGATTTTGAGTTGAACTATCTTTTTTTCTGAGAAGTTTTCGTGGACGATGCAAGCTCCTTGCCAAATTTCCATGTGTCTGCCGCTTTGTTCCATGACGTAGCGGCCGAGATTGCGATCGGGCGCAAAAATTATCGGCTGATTTTCGGGAATTTGATTGACAATTTTGACGGCGTTGGAGCTGGTACAAATTATGTCGCTCATTGCCTTAATTTCAGCGGTACAATTAATGTAGGAAATGACTAAGTGTTCAGGTCGATCGGCTTTGAAAGCTGCAAAGGCTTCGGGAGGGCAACTGTCGGCGAGGGAACATCCAGCATTCAAGTCTGGTAACAATACTAATTTGTCTGGATTGAGGATTTTGGCGGTTTCCGCCATGAAATGTACGCCGGCAAAAACGATGACCGAAGCTTTGGTGTTGGCGGCTTTGCGGGCAAGTTCTAGGGAATCGCCAATGAAGTCTGCGATGTCTTGGATGTCGGAGTCTTGGTAATAATGGGCGAGAATGACGGCGTTCAACTCTTGTTTGAGGGCGTTAATCGCGGCAAACAAGTCGTCAGGCAGTCGGGTTTGAGTAAAGTTCGGAGCAGGTGCGGTGGTAAACACAGTTAGAATATTCCGGGGAAGGTGGCGGCTGGACTAAAATGTATCTTGAATTATAGTTGAATTCACCAAAAAGTGCTGGCTGTTCAGTGGAGCCAATCTCAAGTCTCAAATCTAAAATTGCCTGGGGGAGAGTGCAAAAATTGGTCGCTGTTTCTTATGCTGATAAGAAGGGGCTAGGGATCGATCGCACATAAAAAATCAAATGAACAAAGTTAAATCTATCAAAATTGCGGTGGTGGGGGACGTTCACGATCGGTGGGAACCTGAAGACGGCGAGGCGCTGAAGCATCTGGGCGTTGATTTGGTGCTGTTTGTGGGGGATTTTGGGAATGAGTCGGTGGAGGTGGTGCGGGCGATCGCCGAATTGGACATTGCCAAAGCAGCGGTTTTTGGCAATCACGACGCTTGGTATACGGCGACGGAGTGGGGCCGGAGTCAGTGTCCCTACGATCGCCAGAAAGAGAATCGAGTCAAACAGCAGTTAGATTTGATGGGAGAAGCTCACGTCGGTTACTCTAAGCGGGATTTTCCCGAATTGGGCGTAACTGTGGTAGGAAGCCGCCCGTTTACTTGGGGGGGTTCTGAGTGGAAGTACCCGGATTTTTACAGCGAGTGGTTTGGGGTGGAGAGTTTTGAGGAGTCGGCGCGACTGATTGCAGGGGCTGCTGCGGACGCGGACTGCGAAAATGTGATTTTTTTGGGTCACACTGGCCCGACGGGCTTGGGAGAGGCTCCGGGCGACCCCTGCGGGCGAGATTGGAAGCCGCTGGGAGGGGATTGGGGCGACCCGGATTTTGAAGAGGCGATCGATCGAACTCGTACCGCAGGAAAGCACGTACCGCTGGTAACTTTTGGTCATATGCACCACAAATTGCGGCACACAAAGCAGGACTTGCGGAAGTCGCTAAGTGTGAGTGCTGAGGGTACGGTTTATTTGAATGCCGCCAGCGTACCGCGAATTGTGGAGAGAGAATGCTCGAAACTGCGGAATTTCTCGATCGTCCTGCTGGAAAATGGAACAGTGTCGGAAGTGTCTCTGGTTTGGCTGGGCGACGATTTCGCGGTGGCTTTAGAACAAATTCTTTACCGGCGCGCTGAATCTGCGGCTATTTGTAGTTAGAGACAATTGCTGGTATGATAAAATTTATGCGCCCGGAGAGGTGGCAGAGTGGTCGAATGCGCCTGACTTGAAATCAGGTGAACCGAAAGGTTCCGTGGGTTCAAATCCCACCCTCTCCGTTGTTTTTTGTTGTTGTGTGGGAAAGTTTGCCGAACGGACGCGCGTCTTCGTTAGACAAGTGAAACTCGTAGGCGATCGCTTTTAAGCGGTCAATGCGTCGGCACTTAACGGGGACTTTAGTCATGGTTGACCCCCGCAGACTCAATCGTTAAGAGTTGCGGCCCGGGAGACTGGCAACCGTATACAAATGTCATAGTTTATCGGCTCCAAGCGTTGTGTTTGAACGGTTGGCGAAGTCGTAGTTAGTCCGGTATTTCCTGTACCGCGCTAACCGCGCCGATCGATCTTCCGCAAGTTACATACGATCGCAGGTTTGTACCGGGCGAGTCAATTCCTTACGGGTTAACTTTTGTGACTGCTACGGTGTAGGATGCAGGCTAGAATTTTCCTAGACTGATTTGCTTGATTGCATTAACAAGCTCATCTTTCAGAAGGGTTGAAAATAGGTATAAAGCTAGAACAATCCTAGAGTTAGTTTCATTAAGCGCTAAAAGTGTTGATACTGCCTATATTATGCGTGTTCTAATTTATTCCTATAACTACTATCCAGAGCCGATCGGCATTGCCCCCCTGATGACAGAACTAGCGCAAGGCTTAGTCAAGCGCGGCCACCAAGTCCGAGTCGTCACAGGAATGCCCAACTATCCCCAGCGCCGGATTTATCCAGAATATCAGGGAAAATTCTACCTCACCGAAGAACACAACGGGGTCACAATTCAGCGCAGCTACCTGCGCGTCAACGGCCCCCACCCTACACTGCTAGACCGACTTTTGCTAGACGGCAGTTTTGTCGCCTCCAGCGCCGTCCAAGCCTTTAGCGGCTGGCGTCCTGATGTAATTTTCTCAACAATGCCCCCTTTACCGATTTGCGTCCCAGTGGCTTTCTACGGATGGATTCGCGGTTGCCCGATCGTCCTCAACGTTCAGGATATCGTCTCAGAAGCAGCCGTGCGCGTCGGCTTAGTCAAAAAAAACGGAGTGCTAATTCGCATTGCTGACGCCTTAGAAAAATTTGCCTACAGTACAGCCAGCCAAGTCAGCGTCATCGACAGCGGTTTTGTCAAAAAATTGCACTCTCAGGGAGTACCCCCCGAAAAAATAGTTTGCGTTCCCAATTGGGTCGATGTCAACTTCATCCGCCCCTTACCCAAAGAAAATAACTCCTTTCGCGAAACTCACAATCTCCAAGGCAAATTTGTCGTTCTCTACGCAGGCAATATTGCCCTCACTCAGGGTTTGCAAACAGTTGTTCAAGCAGCAGCCCGTTTGAAACACATACCCGAAATCGCTTTTGTAATTGTCGGAGAATCAACAGCACTCGCGCGCTTGCAAAAAGATTGCGAAACTTACAAAGCTACTAATGTCATGCTGCTGGAATTTGAACCGCGAGAAAAATTGCCCGAACTGTTAGCTGCTGCGGATGTTAGTTTGGTCGTGCAAAAACTGCGCGTTACTAACTTTAATATGCCTTCAAAAATTCAGGTACTCTTGGCTAGTGGTCGGGCTATTTTGGCTTCGGTTCCTGAAACTGGTACTGCTCATAAAGCAGTGCAACAAAGCGGTGGCGGTGTAGTAGTACCGCCGGAAGATCCGCAAGCTTTAGCAGATGGGGTTGAGGATTTGTACTTGCATCCTGCTAAGGTTGATGCGTTGGGCGAGCAAGGCAGAAAGTATGCTGTTGAAAATTACGGAATTGAAGAAGCTTTGAATCATTATGAAGCTTTATTTACGGCAGTTACTGCTAGTCATTCTGATAAAGTTTTGGAACCGCTGCCAAAGTAATTTGATAATCAAGGCTAGTTATAATATGCCCTGGTTCATAAACTCATAAGTACGGAAAATCGGTGCGGCTATCTCTGTTATTGCAGGGCAGCTTTCACCGAATCCTAGCATAAGAATTTTGACAGAATTTGCCACAGTTTGATGAGAGAAAAAAATTGATAGAATCCTTCGCTATTTGCGGTTAGTAATGATCATGCCACAGACGATCGCCAATGTGCTAAAAATATGCACCAACGAAATCGCTTCACCTAGAAACAGCCACGCAGCAATACCGCTAAAAACCGGAATCAGGTAATAGATTAAGGCCGTGCGGGTAGGGCCAATAAGGGCGATCGCCCCATTCCACGCCAGAAAAGCCACCACCGAGGAAAGAACCCCCACATAAAGTAACGCCAGGGCGATCGGAACATTGAACGCAACAGGGTGATAAATCAAAGATTCCAGTGCATAGAATGGCGATAAAAATAACAGCCCCAAGCTAAAAGTGCATAAAGTGAAAGTTGTCATCCGCAGGTTGGGCGGCTTGCGCTTTACCAGCATCGTGTAGCCAGCAAAGACGATCGCAGCCAACAGCATATACAAATCGCCGATCGCAAACGAAATACTCAGCAGCCGTTCTAACGAGCCTCCCGCGATTAACATGAGAACACCGCTAACCACAACCATCATACCTACTGCCCGTGTTAACGAGATAAGTTCTCCGTAAAAAAAACGAGACATGAGTACAATAAAAATCGGCGAAGAAGTGGCAATTAAGGCCATGTTCAATGCCTGGGTTGTGTGACCGGCAATGTAGATTAAAGTGTTAAAAGCAGTCACCCCTAACAACGCCGATACAGTCAAGTAAGGAAGATATTTTTGCACCAATTTCCAATCTTCAACTGTCGATCGCACGGTGAATGGTGCTAATGTTGCGACAGCAATCGTCCACCGCCAGAATGCCAGACCGATCGGCAAAATATCCTGATTCAAAGCTCTAGCAACGATGAAATTACCAGCCCAGATGACAGTGGCAATTACTGCTAAAAAATAACCCGTTGATATTCTGTTATTCATTTAGTTGGGTTAATTTTTCTGGCCAATTTTAGCTTCCCCGTAGGGACACGGCACTGCCGTGTCCCTACACTTCACAAACCTGGAA
>JAUBOH010000005.1:0-49409 GCA_036700145.1 Microcoleus occultus BM001215366 | reverse complement strand
GCTCAACTGTCATATCTTTGACTTGCATCTTAATCTCCTAGTTTGTGGGATTATCAATAAATAATAGCAAATTTAGTAAAGTTGTCGCTGTAAATGAGCTATCCGTTCCATGAATTTCGTTCCTGATTCACATATTCTTGAGCATCAATCCCCTTCCAAATTTCCTCACCCAACCCTTCCACTTCTAAAATACTCCGCTTAGGTTTAGCCTGAACCCGGGGACGAACATATACTAATAATTCAGAGATGAGTCGCAGTTGCTCATCGGGTGCAAGTCTTAGAACCTGAGTCAGTACCGCGCTGTAAGTAGACATAGATTGTAGATTAATATTTTGGGGCTGACTGTTATTATAGCAATTTGATATATCAGAAATTTCCTAATTTAAGCTAATGCCAAATGCACCTCTTCAGCCGCCACCAGTGCGATCGCATACCGCAAGCACGCCCGAATATCATCCATTTCCAAATCTGGATAGTAATCTTGGATAATTTCAGCAAAAGAAAGCTCTTCATTTAGTAATTCGAGAACGCTTTGTACAGTAATTCGCGTACCCGCTATGCAAGGCTTACCGAAGTGAATTTGAGGGTTGACGGAGATTCTGTCCATTTTGACCGCAGCGCTATATGTTTCTTCTATTTTAATTCATCAGGTAGGCGATCGCAACTTGTCTTTTTTTTCTCCAAATAGCTTTAATTTAAGTTCTTTGGAGGATATGCCCCGATCGCGCTTTGCCTGGTAATCTTGCCAAGCAGCCTCACTCTCTGCTATTTCTTCGGCTGAAATTACTTCATCATCTTCTGCAACTTCTTCCCGTAACTGAATCATCTTTTTCAAGTGTTCTAATAACCGCCGTTTGTCTGCCAGCGTCAGGCTTTTAACTTGATTCAGTACCTTGCTATAAGTAAACATAGACTTGGTTGTAAGAGTTTTTGCTTGCTCTCTATTATATCTCAATTTAAAGTTCTGGGAAAAGCGATCGCCCTTCGCTTCCCCAAGTACCTGAAGCACAGCTATCCGAAAGTGCGATCGTGTCCTAAGAGAACGTAGTGAAGCAATGTTTCGACTAGGCTCAACACAAGTCTCAAAGCCTTGTTAAACCGTTACAATACGTCTAGGACTAAAGTAGCAACTATTCAGATGACATAAAAAAGCAGATTAGATATCAAACCCAGCAGCCGAAAATGTCTGGTAAAAACTTCACCATCCGCTGGCAGCATCTTTAATACCTCTTTTTCGGATAAAAGGTTTAGATTTTCCTCTAGGGCGAAAAAGTGTTGACCGAGCAATTTCAGCAAAGCTCGAAACCAGGAGGGTGGAAGCCAGTGAATTAAAGGAACAGCGGTGTGAAATTCTATGGGATACCAGCGGTTGGGAGTGGTGATGCAGCAAGCCTTGCCGACGCGGCAAAGTTCTCGAACAAAAGCTGTTTGCTGTTGGCGGTTGCCGGCGTGTTCAATTACAGCAAAACTCACGACTAAATCAAAGCTTTTGTCGGGAAATGGCAAGGTTAAACCATCACAACGGACATATTTTAAACCAGGATATTCTTCTTCTAAAAACGAAGCATCTTCCATGCCAACAGCGGTAATTTTGTCCGGGTATGGATAGAGTTTTTCAAAGAAATTGCTGTCTTCTCGGCGGTCGGAAGTTACTCCTACGTCCAATACAGTTGTGTATGTGTTTGGAGTGGCTAATGCCATGAGTAAATCAAACATTTTTTGGCGGGCGTACCAAGATAATTTAGTCGCCAAACCACCAAGCTTGGGACCAATATATTCGCTGGATTTATTTTCAGTTACTTTCATATTGATATTGGTGCAAAAGAGTGGGTTAATTGGTGGTCGTAAAAATGTTTCCAGTAAGTTTGATTCGATCACCTGCGCTTTAAACTCAGTACGCTTAGGAAAAAGCTGGACAGAACCATCTGCAAACCCACGGTCAGGCAAGTGAGCGACGGAATAACCAAGCGCAGAGTTTTAGAAGAGTCTAGAGAACCGAAAGCAGTTTCGCTCCAGATAGTTAATGACAAGAACGAGCCAACTATTCCAATTAAAATCAGGGTGACTCCGACAATCAATCCTGTCTCTAAGCTAACATACCGAAATATTTTATTTAGTTTCGGGTCTTCGGGCAGCAATTTTTCACTGATCGCAAAAACTTTGGTGAAAAATGCAAAAGTTACTGCTTGAAAACCGATAATAATTGCGATCGCAGCATACAGCAGCGTGTGTACATCAAAGTTAATACTGCCGATCTTTTGACTACCAGGCAACAGCCAGATGCAGACAATTAGACCCAAAATCATCAGCGCCATACCCGGATATAAAAACAACCACCGGGGACTGTACAGCAACAAAAATCGCAGGTTCCGCCAACCATCTCGCCAAGTTCGCAGGTGCGGCGGACGGCTGCGGCCGTCGGGAGAAAGCACGGTAGGAACTTCAGCGAATCGAAGCTTGTACAGAGAGGCTTTGACCACCATTTCGCCAGCAAATTCCATCCCCGTTGTCTGCAAGTCCACCTTCAAAATTGAGTCTCTCCTGAAACCCCTGAGTCCGCAGTGAAAATCGCCGGCGGGACTTGAAAAGAATAGCTGCCCAAGCCATGTCAGCACCGGATTTCCTAAATATTTGTGCAGCGGCGGCATGGCCCCCGGTTTGATGCCCCCTTTAAAGCGGTTTCCCATCACTAATTCGCAGCCTCCGCGCAATTTTTCGACAAAAGGGCCGAGGTTGGAAAAGTCGTAACTGTCGTCAGCATCGCCCATAATAATATAAACTCCGCGCGCAGCCATGATGCCCCCCATCAGGGCGCTGCCGTAGCCTTTGGCTGCTACGGGGACGACTCGGGCTCCCATTCTGGTGGCGATATCTTGAGAACCGTCAGTGCTGCCGTTGTCTGCTATGATGACTTCGCCGGCAATATTGAGTTCCTGCAGAGACTTCTGTGCCTTCTCTATGCAGATTTCTAATGTTTCTGCCTCGTTCAGGCAGGGCATGAGTATCGATAATTCGAGAGTGTATTCCCCGGTTGGGTTGGTCTGCTCTGGCATATGTTTGTTTCACTCTTGCTCGCGAAATAATACTGGCTTTTCCAGTATCTATGCTTAAAATAGGGGTGGCCAACAAAATTAAATAAAACTTAATCAAAGCTGTTCTGGCTAGTTTTTGGTCTGCAATTCTCGCGCTGTCGTATTAGGTTTGTGAATTCATGAGTAGAGGCGTTTTTCTGGTCTTGCTTGCTGCTATTTTGTGCAGCGTCGTCGGTCAATTTTCTCTGAAAGCTGGAGCTAAAATTTTAGGCCCGATTGGCGCTGCTAATTTGGTTGAAAAAGTCATAGCAATGGCTACTCAGCCTCTAATCGTAGCTGGTCTTGCTTTATATGCCGTTTCTTCTGTAGGGTTTATTGTTGTACTCTCTCGCGCCAACATTAGCATAGTCTCGCCTTTGTTGTCAATTAGTTACTTATTTACTGTTTTAGGAGGCAAAATTGTATTTAACGAGCCTTTACCACCGCTGCGATTGGTAGGTGTGGGGTTAATCATGACGGGAGTAATTTTTGTACTCCGAGGTCAAGCTGGGGGTGCGACTGGGGGAAGTTAGCGATCGCTTTTGATATTGACATTTGATTCCTGAGTTTATAAATTAAGTCAAAGGGTGCGTCTAAGTGTTACCTTCTGAATTCCTACCGAGGTCACAATTATGAATTCTTATTTTCTTTCTTTTGCATGGGGAATTTGCATTCTTGTATCCCTGATTGGCTGGGGTGGAGCAGTTAACCGCATCCTCTTTCCCAAACACAGGGTTGACTGGGGACAAAGAGCAGCTTGGGGGATGGCTTGGAGTATGTGCTTTGGGGGAGTCTTGAATCTTACTTGGACAATTTCGCAAACAACAGTTTTAATTTATCTGGCGTTAGGATTCCTGTACGGAATCGTCGATTTTTACACCAGCAGGCAGTTATTCATCAATTCGGTATCAGAGTTTAAATTTGATTGGAGCGATCGGGTATTTATTTTAGGGATTTTTACAGTCGTCTTTCTAAATCTTTGGCACTATGCAGGCTCGGTTTACAGTCTAAATTTCCAAGGTTTAGACGATTACCATGCCTATTTTGTATATCCACATAAGATGCTACAAATGGGTTCTTTGGGCCCCGATCCGTTCAGCGAAAGAAGGCTGTCTTCCCTGGGAGGACAGGCTTTCTTGCATACTTTTGTTCTCAGCGTGCTCGGCAACGAAAATTTTCATTTAATCGATCCCGGAGTTTCATTCCTAATATCAGTAGGACTTCTTTTAGGTTATTTTAAAGAAAAAAATATTCCCAAGCAAACAGCAGTTTTATTTCTTTTTATTTTACTGTGCATTTATTATCCTCAACTAAATACCAGCAGCACCGTAACGGGAACAGCTCTGTTTTTGAGCTTGTTCATAACTCTGGACTCGGAGGTAATAAAGCTGAGCAATTGGATTCCTAATGCTTGTATTATAGCTTTAGTTACGGCGGGTATCTGCTCTTTGAAAACAAGCTACATTCCAGCTTGCATAATTTTAATTATTTCAAGTTACTTTTTTTATATTTTGGGAGCAGTCAGCAATCGCCGAACTGTAATATACGAAGTTATACTGGCGGGAATCTTAACTTTTTTGCTGCTTCTGCCCTGGATGATTTCGATGTACCAATCTTCGGGAACTTTATTGTACCCATTGTTGGGTAAGGGATATCACGGTTCTGCCTATGGCATTTATTTAAACAAAGATTTGACGCTGATGAAAGTGATAAAAATTGTTATTGGATCGGCGATTAATGTATATGGAATTTCGCTATGGTTGCTGGGTTTTGCTGTCTTCCGACGGCGAACTGGCCCGATATCGGGCCGTGAGGCATCCCTATCTTTGTTGATAGCTGCGGGTTTAGGAATACCTATTTTAGCTTACTCTACAGGAGGAGTAGAAAGTTATCGGTATTCATTTCCTTTTGTTTCGACAGCACTAATTGTATTGATGATAGTAGCTTTTACTTCCGAAACGGGAGAGCAAAGCAAATTATCTAATACTGCTCCTCTACTGATTGCTATGGTGGTAGCTGGCATAATGATTGGCAATAACAGTAACAGCCTCAAAATTAGATATTCGGAATTTGCAGGTGACATCAAATCCGGCATAAATAATATAGCTTTGGTGTCGGAGCAGCAGACTGCTCAACACATCAAAATGCAGCAGTCAATTGCTGAAGGAGAAACACTTTTAACAAGACTTGAAAAACCTTTTTTACTAAATTTTAAGCGGAATAAAATTTTGTTAGCAGATTGGCCAGGCGGTTCGAGTCCTCCCCCCGGTATGCCTTTATATAAAGGCAGCGAACCCTTGGCTGATTATTTAACTTCACAATCTATTAAATATGTAGCATATTCTTATGCGAAGGAAGCAGCATATTCAAAAGCTTTATTTTCATCAAATATTAAGATGGAGAATACTTGGCTGAGAAATCAAGTAGACAACACTTGGGATTTTCAAGATAATTTAAAAGAACTCGGCAAGACTCGCAAAAGAGTATACGATGATGGGGATATTTTTATACTCGATTTGTTAAGTCGCACAAGTCCAAAATGATTCTACTATATGTCTACATTCTCTGAGTCTGTGAATCCACATCTATTATTAAATCGCGTCGCCGTTCTCGCTACCATGCACCAAAAAGAACGGGTGATGGCTCCGATTTTGGAACGGGAATTAGGCGTAAAAATCCTAGTACCTACCGATTTTGATACGGACAAATTTGGCACGTTCACTAGAGAAATTAAACGCTTAGGCTCTCAAATAGAAGCGGTTCGATTAAAAGCAGCAAAAGCTTTGGAAATTACGGGCGAAACTCTGGCATTTGCCAGCGAAGGCACTTTCGGCCCTCATCCGGCAATGCCATATCTGCCCGCTAATAGAGAAATTGTGATTTTATTAGATTTAGTAAACAATCTAGAACTGATTGGCGAACATTTGTCTGTGGAAACTAACTACAGTCACCAGTTGGTTTCTAGTGTAGAAGAAGCGAAAGTTTTTGCG
This sequence comes from Microcoleus occultus BM001215366, assembly GCA_036700145.1. Lineage (GTDB taxonomy): Bacteria > Cyanobacteriota > Cyanobacteriia > Cyanobacteriales > Microcoleaceae > Microcoleus. The sequence continues at coordinate 43,348 of JAUBOH010000005.1, read as the reverse complement.
AACAAAGTGGGATTTCCAGCACACGCACTGGTTGTGATAGCGGGCGATGCTGCAACAGGTAATGGTGAAATTGTCAAGGGAATTGTTACAGAAAAACAGTTGTTTGATGCTGTTAGGGCCGGTATCAACAAATCAGTTAGTGGTAAAGTTCATGTCGAAACAGATATGCGGGCGATGTACAATCCAAGTCGGATGAAAAATATCGAAAATGCAACTCTCGATTTAGTGAAAAAATTTTACCACTTCTGCCCTGAGTGCGGTTGGCCGGGATTTGAGGTTGCCGAAAGGAAAATAGGATTGCCCTGCGGACTTTGCTATTTTCCGACTCAGCTAGTGCGATCGGCAATTTATCAATGCCAAAATTGCAGCTATACTAAAGAAGAACTATTTCCCAACGGCACAGAAACTGCCGATCCTTCTCAGTGTCAATATTGCAATCCTTAAAGAAATTTGTCACAATATTATTTAGAGTCATTTAATTAAAATCACTAATGATAGCAATAGAAACAGAACGAAACTGGAAACCGGTTATCAAAGAATTTGAGACTGTAGTCGGCAAAAATGGCGTGGTACAGCGCCGCGAAGAATTGATTGTCTACGAGTGCGACGGACTCGCCAGCTACCGCCAGCGGCCGGCTTTAGTGGTATTGCCGCGAACGACGGAGGAAGTGGCAAAAGCGATCGAAATTTGCGATCGCAATTCCATTCCCTGGGTAGCCAGAGGTGCCGGTACAGGGCTTTCCGGCGGCGCTTTACCAGTCGAAAACTGCGTGCTGATTGTCACAGCCCTGATGCGAAAAATCCTGAAAGTAGACTTAGAAAATCAGCAAGTAGTTGTACAACCAGGAGTAATTAATAACTGGGTAACACAAGCAGTTAGTGGCGCTGGTTTCTACTATGCACCAGACCCTTCCAGTCAGATTATTTGCTCGATTGGTGGCAACGTTGCCGAAAATTCCGGCGGCGTTCACTGTCTCAAATACGGAGTTACAACCAATCACGTTTTAGGATTAAAATTGGTACTTCCCGACGGTTCAATTGTCGATGTCGGCGGCGAAATTCCCGAAATGCCCGGTTACGATTTAACTGGTGTATTTGTCGGTTCCGAAGGCACTTTAGGAATAGCGACAGAAGTTACTCTGCGAATTCTCAAAGCGCCGGAATCGATTTGCGTTCTCCTAGCGGATTTTGCGAGTATCGAAGCAGCAGGAGAATCGGTTTCCGATATTATCAGCGCCGGCATTATTCCCGGCGGCATGGAAATCATGGACAACATCAGCATCAATGCTGTAGAAGATGTTGTTGCTACAGGCTGCTACCCGCGCGATGCAGCGGCAATTTTACTCATAGAAATCGACGGTTTAGAGGTAGAAGTTGCGACAAATAAGCAGCGAATTTCTGAAATTTGCAAGCAGAATGGAGCGCGGAATATCACAACTGCTCACGATCCCGAAACACGGATGAAAATTTGGAAAGGGCGGAAAGCTGCTTTTGCGGCGGCGGGTCATCTCAGCCCGGATTATTACGTGCAAGACGGCGTAATTCCTCGCACGAAAATGGCTTTTGTTCTGAAAGAAATTGAGGGTTTGAGTGAGAAATATGGTTATCGGATTGCTAATGTATTTCACGCGGGAGATGGGAATTTGCACCCACTGATTTTGTATGATAACTCGGTAAAAGGGGCGCTGGAAAAGGTGGAGGAATTGGGCGGGGAAATTCTCAGGCTTTGTGTCAAAGTCGGCGGCAGTCTTTCGGGGGAACATGGGATTGGTGCTGATAAGAAGTGTTTTATGCCGGATATGTTTTCGGAGGTAGATTTGGAGACGATGCAGTGGGTACGGGAGGTGTTTAATCCGAAAGGTTTGGCGAATCCTGGGAAGATGTTTCCGACTCCGAAGACTTGTGGGGAAGCGGCGAGGGCTAAGGTTGAAACTATGAAGAAGTTGGAGGGTGTGGAGGTTTTTTAAATCCCCAGTTTGTAGTTAGGACTTCAGTCCTTTCTTATATTTTCATGAAGAAGGACTAAAGTCCTAACTACAAGCAAGAATCCCCAGTTTGTAGTTAGGACTTCAGTCCTTTCTTGAGGCTTTTGATCGATCAGGACTAAAGTCCTCACTACAAACAATTTTTATTCTGGGTAACCACGCTAATGTACGATCGGCATTTTGATCGTAAATTCTGTGCCCTTGCCCAATTCCGAAGTACAATCTAATTTGCCTTTGTGCTTGTCTGCAATAATCTGATAGCTAATTGATAAACCCATTCCCGTGCCTTTACCAATTGGTTTGGTAGTAAAAAATGTATCGAATATGCGCTGCTTGACTTCTTCAGTTATTCCGGGGCCGTTGTCAGAAATCTTGATTTCTACAAAATTGCCCACAACTTCTGTGCAAATCTTAATCTGGCTAGGATTCTCTGACATTTCTTCAAAAGTTAGCTGACTGTTTGGATCGTTTAAAGCATCGATCGCATTGCTGAGGATATTCATAAAAACTTGATTTATCGGCCCGGCAAAACACTCGACAGGTGGCAAATCCCCGTATTGTTTTACAATTAGGATTGGCCGCATTTCTCCGTTTCCTTTCAAACGGTGATTGAGTATTAACAGGGTGCTGTCAATACCTTCGTGGAGGTTAACGGGTTTCATCTGTGAATCGTCGTGCCGCGAAAAGTTCCGCAGCGACTGAACAATCTGGCAAATTCTCTCAACACCAATACTCATTGAAGATAATATTTTAGGTAAATCTTCAGCTAAGAAATCGAGTTCATTTTTTTCTGTTTCTTGTTGAATATCTGCAACAGGATTGGGATAGTGCTGTTGGTAAAGTTTGAGGAGATGCAACAAGTCTTGAGCATAATCTTTGAGGTAAGCGAGATTGCCGTGAATGAAGCTGACGGGGTTGTTGATTTCGTGAGCGACTCCGGCAATCAGCAATCCCAAACTAGACATTTTTTCGCTTTGAACTAATTGGGAATGAGTGGCTTGGAGTTCGTCAAGTGCTGCGGCTAGTTGAGATGATTGTTCTCTGCTTTGTGCTTCGGAATTTTGCAAGGCTTCTTCGGCTTGTTTGCGATCGGTGATGTCTCTCTGTACGCCGATGAAATGAGTTAATTTTCCGGTTCGATCGCGTACAGGAGATACTGATAAGGCATTCCAAAAAGCTGTTCCGTCTTTGCGGTAATTCTTTAATATTACCTGACATTCGCTATTAGTTTTCAAGGCTTGGCGGATGATTTCTAGGGCTTCGGAGTCGGTATCGCTTCCTTGCAAAAATCGCGAGTTTTTCCCTAAAATTTCTTCCCGCCGATAACCTGTCATGCTTTCAAATGCGGGATTGCAATAAATAATTGGATATTCTGGCTTGGTGGCGTCAGCAATGGTAACTCCGGTGCTGGTAGCGGCCATAGCCCGATCGTACAACCAAAGCATTTCTTCTGCGCGTTTGCGATCGGTAACGTCCCGCAGCGTCGCTAAATAAGCTATTTCTCCCTCCCATTCCGTTTCCACCACCCGCATTTCGACTACAGCATTTGCTTTGTGCTTGCGAATAGCTTCAACTTCTGTTTGTACAACGCGCATTCCGGCTGCTTCTGTTTCTCCAACTTGGGGAATAATATCGGTGTCCATCTCAATATCGCAAGCTGAACCTTCTACTACCAAATTGCCAAAAAATTCTTGACCTAAAAGTTCCTCTGCTTTGCAGTTAAAAAGCGCTTCTGCTGATGGGTTCGCAAAGCAGACAAGTCCTCGCTTGTTGACAATTGCGATACCGTCGGCATTTTTGGCGATCGCATTTCGGAACCGAGATTCGCTAGCTTTCAAATCCTGCTTTAGCTGTTGCATTTCTCCGTGCATCTGCTGTAATTCACACAGATTAACAATATAAGCTTCTGAAATATTAGTTTCTCCCGAATTCTCGGGTAAATTTTCGGTCAAATCTTGATAGTTTGTTTGAGCGGTCATATTTTTAGCGGTTTTTTGAGGGTGACTGCTAATATTACTGAGTTTATTTTCTGGATCTTGTTCTTGAAAAAACATATTTAAACTGTACCAAATTGTTTTTTAAATTAAAGTGTTGCGATTGCCAAATTTTTCTACAAAGTTAGGGATAGAAAAATTTACACTGATGCTAACACATTACTTTTATAATTCATCCTAAAATATAGTAAAAATTCTAGAGAGAGCGCTAGCTAAATATCTATTACAATTTACTAAGTAATTTCAACAACATCGGGATTTACGTAGTAGGGAGACGAACTATTAAGAGTGGAGATAGCTTCAATCCCGCTCGCACCGCACAAGATAACATAATAGACGGGCAAATCATAAATATTTAAAAGCAATTGCCAAGTATAAATTATTATATGATTTTCATAAAAATACGCTGCTAGGCAAGCAGGCTCATCCTTTTAAATAAAAAACAATCATAGTTACCAATTACGGAATCATGTCTCTGCTGCCGGATTTGATATAGAATATAACCTGTCTATTTTTGCGATCGCAATTTCAAACCAATGGCACGTCTAGCACTTCTGAGCGTATCTAATAAAACCGGGCTAATTGACTTAGCACGCAGTCTAGTAGAAGAATTTGAATTTGATATAATTAGCAGCGGCGGGACAGCCAGCGCCCTCAAAGCAGCAGGAATCCCCGTCACCAAAGTTGCGGAATATACTGGTTCTCCCGAAATTTTGGGAGGGCGAGTCAAAACACTTCACCCGCGAATCCACGGAGGTATTTTAGCACGCCGTGATGTAGCGGAAGACCTTGCAGATTTAACTGCAAATCAAATTCGGGCGATCGATCTAGTAGTTGTCAATTTATATCCATTTGAACAGACAATTGCTAAACCAGGAGTTACTCTAGCAGACGCAATTGAGAACATAGATATCGGCGGGCCGGCAATGCTGAGAGCATCAGCAAAAAACCACGCTCATTTGACAGTTTTGTGCAATCCAGAACAGTACAATACTTATTTAGAAGAACTGCGACAAAACGGCGGGGAAGCTTCGTTGAAATTTCGGCAAAAGTCCGCGTTAGAAACTTTCGAGCATACAGCAAATTACGATCGCGCGATCGCAAATTATCTCAGCAGCCAATCCGCCGAAGAATCGGCGCTACCAGCACAGTTTAATTTATCAGGAAAAGAGCTGCAAACACTCCGCTACGGCGAAAATCCCCACCAAGCGGCCACGTGGTATCAAAGCGGAGCTACACCGACAGGCTGGACAACTAGCACCATCCTGCAAGGCAAAGAATTAAGCTACAATAACTTAGTAGATTTAGAAGCAGCAAGACGCCTGATTGTAGAATTTTCCGAGACTCCAGCCGCCGCTATTCTCAAACATACAAATCCTTGCGGTACAGCCTTGGGAACAACTATTTCCGAAGCGTATCAAAAAGCCTTCGACACCGATTCAGTCTCAGCTTTCGGCGGAATTGTCGCCCTCAACCGCCCGATTGATGCTGCTACCGCCACGGCGTTAACTAAAACATTTTTAGAATGTATTGTCGCGCCAGGGTGCGAACCGGAAGCCGAAGAAATTATCAAGAAAAAGGCGAAAGTTCGAGTATTAATTTTGCCCGATCTGAATCAAGGGCCGCCACAAACTGTTAAAATAATTGCAGGCGGTTTGTTGGTACAAAACTCGGACAATGCAGTAGAAGAAACTAGCAAATGGCGCGCCGTTACTGACAAACAGCCGACGGCTGATGAGTTAGCAGAATTGCTGTTTGCTTGGAAAGTAGCGAAACACGTGAAATCGAATGCGATCGTTGTCACGCGCGATCGTACTACAATCGGTGTCGGCGCCGGACAAATGAACCGCGTCGGATCGGTTAAACTAGCATTGGAACAAGCAGGAGACAAGAGTAAAGGAGCGATTTTGGCTAGCGACGGTTTCTTCCCCTTTGACGATTCGGTAAAAACGGCGGCTGAGGCGGGGATAATTGCGATCGTCCAACCGGGAGGAAGTATGCGCGATCGAGATTCGATCGAAGCAGCCAACCAACTCGGAATTACAATGGTTTTCACCGACATCCGCCACTTCTTGCATTAGGAACCATACCCTACGGTAGGGACACAACACTGTTGTGTCCTTCCCGAATCGCTTCCCGAATTGTGTCTAGAAAAAATTATGACTTACACTCAACAGCAAATTAAACCCCAAGACGTAAAAGTTAAAATCCTGCTCACCGGCGGACATCAGTGCACCGTCATCCTCAAATCCGACACGCCATTATTGCACAGCCTTGTCAAGACATTAGTCGATCGCACGCAACAAACACCCGGTTTTCCCACCTTATTTCAAATTCCCCTAGACGACGGGCGTTCCGCCCTTTCTTTCCCCGGCGAACACCTAGTCGGATTAGTCACAGAACCCCCGATTTACTTGCAGCAACTGCAACCGCAGCAGCCAGCAATTCCCCTAGTAATTCCCACGGAAATTCCCGCAGAAATTCCCACCCCAGCGCCTATAAATGACGATTTAATATCTCGCTACGCTCAAATTGACAACTTTTTAACACCCGCAGAAAAGAACAAACTGATTAAATATGTCTTAGCAAAAGAATCACAATTTGTAACTACCAGCACCTCAACCAATGCCGACGATTACCGCCGTTCGATGGTACTCCACTCGTTCCCCGAATTTTCCGAACTGATGGTTAATCGCATCAAAGGAATTCTCCCCGACGTGCTGCAAAAACTAAATATTCCCTCATTTTCGCTTGGTGAAATAGAAGCTCAGCTAACCATGCACAATGACAACAACTTTTATAAAGTTCATAACGACAGCGGCTCGCCAGATACAGCTACCCGATTTTTTACTTACGTTTACTATTTCAATCGAGAACCCAAAGCTTTTTCAGGCGGCGAACTGCAAATTTACGACAGCAAAGTCGAGAACAATTTTTATGTAGCTGCTGACTCTTTTAGAACAGTTGAACCGCGCAACAACAGCATCGTATTTTTTCTGAGCCGCTATATGCACGAAGTTTTGCGAGTTAGCTGTCCCTCGAAAGCTTTTGCTGACAGCCGCTTTACCATTAACGGCTGGGTACGCAAAGCAAATTGAGATGGGAAACGAACTAAAAAATTAAACCCCAAATTATGATAATGGTTTGTAGTGAGGACTTTAGTCCTTATTAATCCTAAGAAATAGAGGACTAAAGTCCTCACTACAAACTTAATTATGGTTCGTAGTGAGGACTTTAGTCCTTATTAATCCTGTGCTCCCGCACTTTTGAGCAATTTCACCACACTGGAATAACCCTTAAATTCAGCCAGCATTAAAGCGGTATAATTGCCCGGATTTTTATGATTCAATTCTGCACCAGCAGCGATTAAAATCTTGACTGCATCAGCATAACCCCGATGGGCGGCCCACATGACAGCAGTTGCGCCCGAATCATCCAGCAAGTTGACATCCGCGCCTTTTTCGACTAATAATTGGACGATCGCCATATAACCGCGATCGCACGCCTTCATTAAAGCCGTTTTCCCCAAATCCGCAGGTATATTCGGATCGGCACCAACCTCAAGCAAGGCTTTCACCGTCTCAGTATGTCCGTGAAAAACCGCCAGCGTCAAAGCCGTCTCCCCAAAGTTTTTAGCATTCAGAAAATCAGCGCGATTTTGATTTACTTTTTGCAGCAAGGCCGATACGATCGCACTGTGGCCGTGAACCGCCGCCACCAGCAAAGGCGTATCGCCCAACCGATTTCTCGAACCGACAGTAGCGCCTCGGTTTAAGAGCAATTCCACCACATCTTCGCAGCCTTCAACCACAGCAAAATTCAAAGCAGTTTCATCATCTTTATCCTTAGCGTTGATATCCGCGCCAGCATCGAGTAAGATATGGGCGATCGGCAAATTTCCCCCAGCAGTCGCCGCCATCAAAGCCGTCCCCTCATCTCCATTTTTCACATTCACATCAGCGCCCGCACCAAGCAAAGCCCGCACCGCATCAATATTGCCGAAATCCGCAGCCAAAGTTAAAGCAGTTTCGCCATCTTTGTCTCGAATGCTAACATCAGCACCCGCAGCCAAAAGCACCTCAACCACAGGCAAATTTCCCGCCGCCGCCGCCTGCATCAAAGCAGTTCTGCTAGCTTGATTTTTAAGATTGACATCCGCACCGCAAGCAAGCAAAATTCGCACAATTTCAGCGCGACCTTGACTCAGTGCCAAAGACAGCATAGAATTATCACCAATAGCACCCGCATCTGCCAAAGCTTGGACAACAGCTTGATGACCCGATAAAGCAGCTATTTTCAAAGCCGAATCTCCATCTTTATCGCGCACATTCACATCAGCATTAGCATCAAGTAAAAGCCGCACAACATGGATATCGCCTTTGAGTGAAGCCGCCATCAAAGCCGTACTTCCATCATCATTTTTAGCATCAACATCAGCACCCGCAGCCAACAACAGCCGCATCACGTCAGCCTGTTTGTGAGCCGCCGCCAGCATCACAGCCGTCAGCCCAAAACGCCTGCTCGCGAGGTTGACATTAGCGTCATTGTTTAGTAAAATACGCACGATTTCCGTATAGCCCTTTTGGCTGGCAAACATCAAAGCCGCCGTCCCCTCAGAGTCTTTGGCATTAGCGTCAACACCCTTAGCGAGTAAAGCTTGGACGTGAATAATGTTGCCGGTCTTGGCGGCTTGAATCAATACAGCGTCTTGTTTAGTGGCAGGCATAAATAATCTCTCATACCGTATATTTGTACCGTCGCATGAGACGGCCTGACTGGTATGCTAAGTTTTATGAAGTATATTTTCTAATCCTGAGAACACTATGAATCTGGAAATTCCGCAGTCAGTTAAAGTTTGGAGCCAATTCTTCCACCCAGTTTTAATGTGGGTATTGCTAGCCATCTCATTTTATGCTTTGTATCTCGGCATTCAAATCCGCCGTACCAGAAGTGCCGAAGGCGAAGTCAAAAAAGAGTTAATTAAGGGCAAATTCAACATCAAGCACCACCAGATGGGATCTTTGCTGCTAGCCTTGATGGTAACAGGGGCGATCGGCGGAATGGCCGTCACCTACATCAACAACGGCAAACTATTTGTCGCCCCGCACTTAGTAGCAGGGTTGGGAATGACCGCAATAATTGCCATTTCAGCCTCGTTGACTCCTTTGATGCAAAAAGGCAACAATGTTGCCAGATACACTCACATCTTTCTGAATGTGGCGCTCTTGGGGCTGTTTGGCTGGCAAGCAGTAACAGGCGTAGAAATCGTGCAGAGAATTATCAGCAAAATGTGATGATTTTGTAAGATTGCTAATCACTAATTGCCTTGGGGCGATCGGTGATTAGCAATTGAGTGGCGCAAAGTTTAAGGTCCCGCTGTTGTGGGCGGATAGCTGGTGTCAACGATGTTTTATGGGGTTTCGGGAGATGAAGGAGTATCAGAAATCTTGGTGATTCCTTGAGACAACAAGGTTCTGTATGCTTGCTGAGGATGAGTTGGTTCGTCAGGGTATCGTGCCTCTAACAAGCCCTGTTTTAACATCGGATTTACATAGTGGTTCCTTACACTGTTTGGAGCACGACCCAATAAGTCAGCTAATGTTCGGAGTTGTAAGTAATGTTCGGAGCAAAGTTCTAAAATAACCTGCTCGACAAGCTCTTTGCTGGTACGACCTTTGTCGCGAATCGGTGCAGCAATCTTTCGCAGACGCTCGTAATGTTCGGAGCTTGATTCGTAATGTTCGGAGCTTGATTCGTAATGTTCGGAGCTTGGTTCGTAATGTTCGGAGCTTGGTTCGTAATGTTCGGAGCTTGGAATCAGGGAAAGTAAATCAGGTTGACCTTTATTTGGTAGAGCGTACTGAGTTCCACGTCCACGACCAGAGCGTTCTAACCAACCATTATTTACGAATCGCTTGAGACATTCCCCTATATCTCTGGGGTGTTCTCGGCTGTAACACTGAATGTCAGCATTGCTAATTTCTCCTGATTGATGTGCCAGTATCAAAATAATACGCTCTAATTCTGTTAGTTGGCAGTAGTCATCTCCCACGATTTCCCTTAACTCTTTTTCGACATTTTCGGGAATCATGCTGACCATTGGTAAAGCAACAAAAGTCATCTCTAACTCAAACTTCTCTGATACCAAGGGAAACCATTGCTGCTCTATCCAAGCGCGGATAATCTTTCCAAAGCCAGATCCTGCTTTTTCTCCTAAGCCAAGCATTTGAAACATTTTTTGCAAGTTAGGATTGCGAGGATCGCTAACGCCACCTTCGTAAAGCTGCTGAAGAGAAATTCTCAGACGACCCGGATTAGAAAACGAAAAACCATTTTTGTATTTAGTAATTATTAAAGGGCGAGTAGATTGATGATCTGCATGAATAAGAGTATTGACTAAAGCCTCTCGCAAAGCTTCATGCACATGAGTTTCGCCTCGACGAACGGCATCTTTGTCGAGTTGAAAAGGAAGTTCTAAATCATTAACTAAACGAGTATAAACGCGATAGTAGAAGTTAAACAGGTTAGGTTCCCACTTGCCATCAAGTGTTAGTCTGTAAGTCCATCGTGTTTCTGGATCGTCAGAAAGTTGCTCTTGATAATCAAGTTGGTAGTGAGGCAGTGCATCTAAAATGCTTCGTTCCCGACCAAACATCAACAAAGCAGCAATAGTTAACCCTTCTTTACCTGTGCTGCGATCGCGACTCCATCCCCCTAACTGACGCAACAAGTCCGAATCGTCTAATGCCAGCCAAGGATGATCCGGTTCTCTAGAGCTAAACCGTTGACGAAAGGATTTTAATGTTTCTGCATCAATATCGTTAAGGTCGAAACCTTCTAAAATTTGGATATCTTGAGGTGCATCATTGGCATCGCGCAACATTTGGCGAACTTCAGCATCAGTGCAACGGTAATCCCCGTCATGGTTGCGCTTATATGTCCCAATCATGGGATTATTGTTAATAAAAACAGGGCGTTGCGTTCTTGTTGCTCTGGGAACTTTAATGACAACTAAATTATGAGCTTCTATCTTCAAAGTTTGCAACTCAGAATTGCCGCAAATTGAGAAATTCAGTTTTTGCGAATTATTATGATTATTCCAAAACTCTTTAATTAAAACATTAGGATTGCGGACACCAGAAATCTCAAACCCTATCCGAGTTTCTTTAACCCCAAGAACAATATAGCCGCCATCTGTATTTGCAAATGCTGATACAGTTTTCCAAACTTCATTGGGGAAACCACCCTCAGCAGACTTAAATTCAATGTCTTGGTCTTCTCCAAGGTTTATGCGATCGAGTAATGTTTCTAAATCCATTTAAGTTTTTTCTTCCTTGAAAAAGCAGGGGTGGGTTCAGCACAAATTACGCTTGGTGTCGAAATGTCCCAACTGTGGCGCGAGATTTAAGATTCTGGCGTTGTGGGCGGATGGATGGTGTCAGATGTTTTTTTTTCGGTTTGAGGAGATGATGGGCTATCAGAATCTATTGATTTTTCAATACTTAATTTTTCAACCCGCCAAGACGATTGATTTCCAATTTTACCATACTTGGTAAACTTGAAAGCGCCGCGAATATATAGGGACTTTTTTGGTTTCACCCCTATTAACTGTTTAACTTCGGAAGTGGATAACAGCCACTCTTTATCAACTGCTTTTTCCAATTCTTCCCAATGTTTAATTGGGTTCATTTGGGAGGCTATTTCTTTTAATAATTCGTAATTTGACATTGTCAAAATGACCACTTGGTTGTTTTGCTGCACTTCATCTCTTGCTATTCTTACTACAGAGTAAGAAAAATCAAATAGTTCTGGACAATACTTAGAAACATAGTGATAATCAGCTTCTAATCTAGCCCATTCTTCAAAAGAACGCTTGAGTGTATCTTCAAAAAATTCTTGAAAACTGTTATATATTTTTGAGTTACTTAATGAACTTTGCTTTTTATAAAGTTCTCCTTCTTCTACAATCTTAAGAAGTTCATAAAGGACGCTCCAAGTTTCATTAAGTGCTTCTGAAGACTTAGCTAACCAAGTTCGAGCAAAGGCTGCTCTTGCATCATCAGAATTGAGATTATGAAAATCTGCCAAAACTTCAGTATGTGTTAATCCATGAACTGCCTTACCAGCAGATCGTTTCGCCTTACCAGCACCTTGAGCAATTTCTACTTCTTGATCTCGTTGAGAGTTAGACATTTGAGTTAGCTATCCTCAATATTAATTTCAAATGCTGCTGCTAAATCAGGGCAATATCCCTTAGCAATCAATTGATTACGTACCCATCCTAGGATTTTTTGAATCACATCTTTACGGGTTAAAATAGCTTGGGCTTGAGGACAGTTGTATCGGCTGTTATCCGTTAAAGACTCTTTAGTTCCTAACACCCACCGCATTGCTGTTCCTACCAACTGATAAACAATCTTATCTCGCTTAGATATTGATAGAGATTCATCTAAACGCAAATATGCCCCTAAAGATGCTTTAACTTTATAAACTATTGAGTTGCGAATATCGCTAAGTTTGGAAATTGTGGGTATATTACCCATATCAAAGCTTTCTGCCCATTGTTGATAAAGTCCTATTAATAAAGGTTCATATTGAGGGTCTTGTAAGTAAGTAATAAAATTAGGATGATGAGTCTTAATGTATTGTATCAGTTTATCCTTTGTCGGCTTAGAATCAAGTTTTTCATCCCAAACAACAGGAATTTCCGGTAGCATTCCCGTATAATTAATTTCTCTCTCTGCTTCTTCTGGATTATCAACAACTTTTTGAACCCATTCAGAAATTTTTGTCTTTTTAGTCTGATTATTCTCACCCCAACGATCCTGATATTCACCTGTGTTAATTGGCTTTTCAGGATTGCTCAGCTTACTTTGTCCGATATTACCAGCAATATCAATTTTTTCCTTGGCAGTTAAAATTCCCTGCACAGGAATGTCAACACCTGGAGTCACTGAACCTTGCATTAGTTCTTCAAGAGTGGGTATTGAATCTAACTTATCCCGCATATTGCAGATATAAGAAATTGCTCGACGAATAGCGTGAGCATTACCATAAGTAACATGAGTAATGATTTTTACACTGTCCAAACGTTTTGGCGGTGTCAGTAAAGTTTGACATTTTACATCTAGGTCAGTCTCTCCAGGTTTCAAATGTTTTTTCAAATTGTCATAACTACGAATTTGGCGACCAATAGCTCTTTGTACAAGCTCAATCAATGATTCAAAACTACAAGCATATCCAATACAGCCACAATAGCGATTGCTTACACCCTCCCGTGCCATACCAATTACAACTAGGACACGCTTGCAGTGTTCATTCGGCCAAATTGGTGTTTGTTGGTATAACATCCAAGGATGATTAGGTGACATTTTTTTACCTTTTAATGACTTTTTTACATACTCTTTTTCATCCTTATTTAAATTTTTATCTTCAAGGGCTTGTGAGATATTTGAATGGATAATTTCGGCCTGATATCCCTTCTCTTTAGGAAACCGCTTGCGGTTACGTTCAAATATTTGATTGATTTGCTCACAAATTTTTTGCCCAACAGCAACACTATCTACAACAATCATTGAATGAACTGGATACCATAATTCTGCTTTAGTACCTTCAGGACGATGGGGAGCTAAATCACTTACTGATTCTTGCCTTCCCTCTATTTTATCACATGATTCCATATAAGTAATGACTTCCTGAACCACAGAAAGCTGCGGTATTAAATTCTTATTATACCCTTCTTGAGTTGCGTCTTCAGTAATTTCAAAACCAGCATCATTAATTAATTCGGCATTAGTAATTCCAACTTCATCAACAAAATATGTAAACTCTTCTTCTTTATCGCTTACATACTTCATGCTGTGGTCGTTTTCATTGGCATCGTCATAATCGTAAACAGAAAGCAAGGTAAACTGTGAAAGAGCTTTACCATCTTCCTCAACCGGGGTTCCTGTATATCCAAAAACCAAAGAATCAACAGCTTTTTGAACGATGTTTAGCACTTGATCTAAAGCGTGATGTGGCTCATCAATAGCAATAAAGGGGAATTGAGCCAAAATCATTGATAGGTTATCTTTGGGATTATGATTTGTTTCAAAAAATTGATGAATACAGGATACCCAAATATCACATCGTTCTAAACTTGTAGAATCGGTTAATTGCCATCCTTCAGATATAACACCTACTCTGGGAGCAGTTGATGAAATACCATATTTCACTAACTCGTTTTCTCCTTCATCTTCTTTGCTGCGAAGAGAATTAGCTATTTGGTCTCTAATAGCCACTTCTTTGGTTAAAATTAAAATTCTATTTATTCTAGGGTGTGACTTTCCTAAATTTTTCTGAATAATATAGTTTAAAGCACAAGCTTGCACAACAGGAGCTAGAGTTTTTCCAGCCCCTACAATCCAAAAGTTACCGTAAATAGTACGGTTGATTTGGTTCCAAGGGCGTAAAAACCAGTCTTGATAGTCCAAATCAATTCTATCCCACCCTTCACGTCGTTGGGCTGTTCTCAATTTGCCAAGATTTATTCTGGGATGATCAAAAAAGAAAATTTTCTCCCAATAAGCATCTGGTTTGATTCCTTTCTGGCTGTTATGTTTTCGACATAGTGGCTGCAAGTTTGTAATATCGTCAGTGCCACCATTGCGTCTTGCATGAATGTGATCGACTGTATCTGCTACTTCATTGCAACCCTGATCCCAATTGCATTGAGGGTTTCTACCCCACTTGGCGATAAACTTTGTCCAGGTTTCTGAATTCATCCAACTTGCTTTGTTAAGAGTCATATATTTTTCATTTCCTTAATTACACATTTAAAGCTTTTAAGATGCTAAATCTGATCTGATTCAAAAGAGTTCGCACTTACCCCTTCAGCTTACCCGCCAAATGCTGATGTATCCGATCGCACCAAACCGGAATCACAGGCTCACCAGATTTTAAGGAAGCGATCGCCCTTACCATATCAAACTCTACCAGATAGAGCGATCGCCTCAATAGAAAAAAGTCTGTCATGGGTGACAAACAAATTGTTACTGTATAAATTAAAAAAGGCGGCACCCAGATTTGAACTGGGGGTGGAGGTTTTGCAGACCTCTGCTTTGACACGAAAAACCCCTCAAGATAAGGGGTGTAACAAGCTTAAACCAAAACTGCATTATATCTGCATTAATAAAGCTACTCATCCCTTTTTTATCTAGCGATAAATATAATGTACCCAAAATTGACCGTCGGGGATGCAGGTTTGCTCGATCAGTTTGTAGGAGTAATGCAGGTACTTCCCACTCAAGTCAGTACGATAACCACTCTCAAACCATTCACCATAAGGATCGTGCACGATAAAACCTTTGTCATCATATCCAGCTAAAATAATGATGTGACCGAAGGATGTGAAGTAGCCGTGGATCACGCACGGGTTGCCAGCGGCAAGGTGGTTTTGACAACGATCGATCGTACCCCAAACAGTAAAATCATCCTTAAGGCTATAAAACTCGTTCACAACTTTCGCCAAATCCTGCGGTGAATGGCGATTGAGGTTATTGTTTTCCATCAACCGATAAAGGTGATCTTCAAACTGTTTGCTCAATAAATCTCCGGCAGTAGGATCTAGATATTCTATAGCCATTGCCAAACTGGTCACATTGCAAGCACCAGCGGGATTGTGCTTGTTATCTAGCTGCGATCTGTATGGAATAGCAAGCCGAACAGAAGGCGGGCGATTTGACGGATCTAGCTCTAGGCGCGCGTGACCTTGATAAACAAACCACTCTCGCCTACCCTGAAATGGTAACTTTAAAGTGATTTTCCAGTGCTTGTTACGATCGGGCTTAAAATCATAAAGCTCAAAAATCTCACCTTTAAGTACGACAACCTTCTCCTGCAACTGCAAATTTACAGATTGAAGCGGCCGAGTTTTGAAGTTCGTGATACCAGTTGTTGTTAACTTCATGTCTTAATTTTCCTCAAAATCCCGTGTCATCATCGTCATATTGATTTGTAAAAATTTCTTCTATATCGCCAACCGTCCCGCGAACATTGTATCCATGTCCCGCACTAAGGTATTTCTCCAAGTCGTCCACCCGTCCTCTTAGGATGAATACCATCCCCTTTAACGAATTGAGTTTATTCTGGACAATAACTAATCTCTTGACAATCCCTTTTGATACATTCCAGACGCCCACAAGAGATACTATCAAGCCAACAGAGGAACCGACGACTGATATTATTTCAACAATTTCTTGCATATCATTTTTGTTAAAGCGAATCTAACTGTTCACATATTCCCAGTTAATTATCATCGCAAATGAAATGATAATCGTTGTATTTAAGTTGTTGATACTGTCAACAACTTAAATACCGATATAAAGTAACAATTAAATAATTGTTATGGATTGCTGAGGCTGAATTTTTGCGATCGGTAAATAAACGGTTTTAACCCGTAACGTGATTGCGCTGTTCTTGCTAATAAATCCAGCGCTATCAAGGGATGGAGCTACATCCTCTACAAGTGGAGAAGCAAAATTAATATAAGCTCCCGTGTCAACAGACGTTCCGTTATTGTAATTTTCTTGCGCCTTCCGATAAGCGACTGCTGCGCCAAAAACTATTTGAGAAGGCGTTAAATTAGTCATTGCTGATGTATTAAAAGCAGCTTGAATCGTAGTCCCTAGATTACTGTACCAATTTGCTGTAGAAACGTCCATTATGTTAGCTCCCAAATATTTAAGTCAAAGGTTCTCCCTCTCAAAAAATAACCTGCTTTAAAATACAGTTCATATGTAGAGGGAAAATATGGAATCGAGAAATTAATAAATTGCTTTTGATTTACCCAACTTTTGCGCCAAGAATTTTGAATTTCTCCTATTTCGGTTGACACAGCAGGTATAAGATAGCCGGCAAAAGCTTTGATAAAATTATTACTAAATTTAGGTTCTACAATGATTACTGTTCCCGAAAATAGAACAGGTATTTTGTGGGACTCTAAGCCTAATAATAAAGTTTCCTTGTAAACCGGAACAGAAGATAATGGCATTATCCTAGGGTGAAAGAAGCTTTACGGGGTATGGAGGCACTTAGAACTTTTTTTGAGTCAACTATTGCGCCTATCAATCCACCCGCGGTACTAAGATTGCGGAAGGTTGCAACAGAACCTTTAGAAATAAAAAGACTTCTATTTGTACGCTTGCCAGCACCGTCATCCAATACAACGGTTACTCTTTTTAGTTCCCCCGCTTGGAGTAAATCTTGCAACCTCCAAGGAACTTTAACCCCAGTGGTTGCATCAGGTAAATTTACAGGTTTTAGTCCGGTAGCTGCTTGAAGTTCTGGCGTGTAAACCTTGGCGCTACTAATAAAGCCATAAGCAACAGTACCTTCGCCAACAAAAACCAATCCTTTTGGCATACTTTTCTATGGTAAGTAGTCTTGAGCTTTGAGATCGGCGCTAATTGAAGTAATTACGCCTTGAGGAATTGTTTTTCCAACTAAATCTTGCTCGGCAACTGTTGTCTTATTAGCTGCACACAAAATCTTTGTACTTTTGCGATTCAATGCCGTTGTACCTGTTCGCGCCATTAGACTCTCTAAAACTCCGTACAGCAGCAAATCTTCAACTCTGTGAATAACTTGCTTGTCTGTAGTGGGAGCTAGAGAAATTCCAACGGTGGCGCCAATTGAAGCGTAGAGAAGCGGATTTGACATAAAATAATATTTTTGTGTCGCTCCAGCACCTAAATCTACTCTTGCCAGCATTTTTTTGAGAGCTACCATCATCGAAGCCTCCGTCGAACCGCAAATCTAGCGGAAGTAATAATCCCTGTTCCGTAAGCTTTTCCGGGTAGCTCGGTTACACAGGTGTCTAATTTTTCAAGTGAACACAGCAAACGGGTTTGTTTTGTTTTAGTGCCAACTTTGTAAGAAATTTTGACACTACCTAATAGTCCTTTGCGAACCCCAGCAACCGAGGTTTCGCTGAAACTGCCGGGAGGTGCAGCACCTGTAAGTGCAGTAATGCCTACGATAGGGCCAATAGTAGCGTTGTATTTTCCGGTAGGTAAACTCATGATAAGTTTACCTGTTCCTGCGGTCTCAACTTGGTGAGCTGATTTGGGCATAAGAAATAAATGTGTGCAGAACCTACAGCCTCCACTGTAGTAGTAGTTTTGAGGTTTTTAAGGAGTAAGTAAGCTATGGAAACCTATAGGGTTTCCGAAAACTTTCGCTCCTTATTTTCTCAGTCGTAAACCACTGTACCTCTTTCTACTAAAGGGATGGGCGCTGCCAATTTTGATAACGTAATCTCTGCACGCCAAAACGCAACATCTACTAAAGGTCGTTCAGTAGGTTGGCTAACCTGCTGACCCAAAACTGTTATATCAGGAGGGTCTGTTGGAAAAGTTGTTGCTTCATCTACGGCTTTGCTCATCCGAATCTTTGAAATGTCTAAATTTAGGTCTGACACTGCCAATATTTTTGTCAGTAGCGATCGCCCAGCCGTTTCGTTTCTGCAAAGCCACCATTGACCATCAAATCCTTGCCAGCGATTTTTGTAACTAAGGACTTCTCTACCTTTTTCCCAAACAAATAAATCAGGAGTAGCAAATTGCTCTTTAATTTTTCGAGCATAGGTTCGTAAATCTGATTTACCAATAAGAGGTAACGGAATTTTTGGGTCGTCAGTTTTATTCATTATTCTGAATGATGTTTCAGCTTGAGCCCGTTTTTCACCTCTAAAATATAATTTGATTTCCGGTTGACCTTTCATTGGTGGCCAGTTTTTCGGTTGAGATTTGGATGCACTTCCCCCACCTTCATATTCAATTTGGATAATATGCTGAATTAATTGCAAGTCAGTACCCGTAAGCAATACAGATTCTGCCTCATTAGATCGATCGCGCCAATACTCAATTACCCGAAACCCGTAATCAGCCCTTTGCTGTGAATTAGTCCATTCCCGGAACCTTGGTCGTGACTCTGGCTTTTTAATTCGCTCCCACTGTTTGTCACCATTTAGTAGGAAATTACTATCACTCCGATTTTCAGTAAAATAGAGAAAGCCTTTTTCCCATAATTCAAACCAGGCTTCAAAATTAACCCGCGCACCAGTAACAAACCGAGTAGCTTGTACAATTTGCATCATCTGCCGTAATTCCGCAGGTGTGCCGGCAAGTCGATAAAATTCCGATTTGTGGTCACGATTTGGATAGAAATCAATTACCCGCCAGCCTAAAGCCTGAGCTGCTGGCGGTTGGTTGAGCTCGTGGATTTTTGGGCGATCGCCGTAACTACCGCCCCAAGGTCGATTTTCAGATGCGCGATTTGCTTCTAAGCTATAACCAGCGTAGGTTCCTCCAATTAAATCGTCAGAATCTCCCGGAAATTCGTCCTCAAACCCGTCGGTAAAAGCGTCAATCCCAAATTGCCCGGCGTCGCCACCGGATGTTCCTTTTTCGGCATTTAAAAATTGATCTAAAACTTGACGACCTATGCCACTCCAATTATTTGTATCAGTCATAACTTATCCTTCTACAATGCGTAACTGACTTGGATTGCGCTTTCAGCACACATATCTTGCATATTTTCAATAAATTCTTCAGTAAAGTTTTTACCCGCTCCTTCTGGAAGTGATTCTATATATTCTTCTTGTGCGCTGGCAAAACTCCAAGGTTTTTGTCCTTCTTTACCCCAATCTTCGACCATTTTCCCAATACCAGGCCAGATTGCCGAAAGATTCAAACCTCGACTAACTGCTTTAATTACTTTTCTCACATTTAAATAAGCCTCTAACCCTGCTACATTTAGAGCGGTACGAGCTGAAGATGCAATGGCGCTCTTTAAATTTTGTACCGCTTCTTCCCATAGCTCCGAACTTTCGTCAATACTGTTGATGCGGAGCTCGTCGAGTTTAGCTATTAAATCTGGATTAAATCTGATTAATTCAGCTTGATTAGCATATGCAATTCGACCAAGAGAAAATCCGCAAAGTGTCCCCACGAGTGAGCCAAGAGCTTCGCCCCAAATACCGGCTTGACCTTCAATTAAACTTTTTTGTCTTGAGCGAATTTCACTGTCGCTTATTTGAAAGTTAAAATTCCAAATTTTTTGTACGCCACCTACGGCCAATCGCACCAATCCCCCCAGTCCGATCGCATTTAGTCCGGCTCTGGCTATTCTCCAAAGTTTAACAATGCCACCACCAACAAATCCCGCCACTTTTCCGCTGGTCAACAAAACAACACCACCCGCCAATAAGGTCGCAGGTACGGCAGCCACAGCACCAATTGGATCGTTTCGCAGCCAATCGCCAAACCCAACACCAAAAATATTGATTTTATTTAGTAAACGTTGAGCTGTTCGTGCGAGATAATTGGCATATTTTTTAAATAAATCGCCGGGATCAGTAACAAGTCCATTCCAAAATTCTGCCAATTCTTCATTAATATCTGTTAATCCTTCCCCTTTTTGCCAAGACTGGGGAAGCAGAGGTGCTGAAAGATCCATGTTATTTTTTCCTTTTACGGGTACGGCTTCGACTGGCAGATGCGGCTTTGGTTACATTCTGGCGAATTAACGCCATATCGGTTTGTACTTTAAATTTAGCAGATTCGATTAATTTATTGATCGTATTGGTAGCGTCACCCGCCGAAGGAATAGAAAACAGCCGTTGCATAAAATCAGCTAATCCGCGAATTAAATCTCTTATATCAGTTTTTTCATCTTTACTACGGCGGCTAACTTTAATTCGTATATCACCAGGGACCATTGTAGCCAATAAAACTTTTTCTGTGGCTTCTTCAGTTTTCTCTTCTAAATCGGGGGTAGGTTTAAAACCCTCGCCTTTTTTCCATTGACCTGCATAAGGATCTCCTTCTAAATGAAGGTCTAACCAATCCATCTTCTCAAGCATTCCTGTATCTTCAAAAATTGCTTGAACCGCTTCCCCCGTCTTTACAATATCTATCCGATTAGCCATCACTGTCCTAAAAATTCTTATTGCTAAGTTTATTGATGAATCTACATCTCCTCCGGTATCAATTTGGAATTTTATAATTTCTCGTAACATTGATGAAATCGAAAGACATTTAACTTCGATCGATTGGTCTCCTTTCAATCCAGGGTTGGCATCTTTAATTGTAATTAATTCTCGCGGGTCGCCAAAAATTGAGTTAAGATATTGCATTTGAATTTCAAATGCTTGAATCATATTGTGAATCTTTACATCCCCTTTAGCTCCGGCGACTAACAAGCTTTTAGCAATAACGGCATCCTCTAGTTCTCCAGGCGGAAACAAGTATTCTAGTCGTTTTAACATTTGAAACATATAAGACTGCTGTTGTAAAAATCCGCTCATTTTCGCTTCGTCATCTTTGTTGATTTCCAATTCACGCTTGTTACCCGCTTTATCCTTATTTGGCTGATTGTTGCTTTTTAGCGACTGTTCGGAATCTCTGCTGTATGCAGGATTTTGAAGCTTTCCGGTAGGTACTTGATAGCTTTTAGGATCTAAAGCAGTATCCAAGTCGTTAGCTTGTTTAAGTGAATACATCAATAATTCGTAAACTGTCGAAAATTTGATTTTAAATTTTTCAGGGTTAGTTGCATCTTTGATAGGAGTTTGAGTTCGCTCAATTTCTTCACCGATAAAACCTTTTTTCGTGGTTTGCGGTAACAACCCATTTAAGCCAATTTCTCGCCCCAGCAATCGCAAAGTTTCTAGTTGTAACGCTATCAAAGCCTTGCAGCAATCATCGTTCATTTTTTTCTTAGTTGGTGGAGGGTTTGGAATAGGAGGAGAGAAAGAAACCGGGGGAAAGGAGGAAGAGGGAGGGGCTTCTGGAAAGCATTGACTCCTTGTACCAGGATCTACTGTGTAGTAATCCCATATTGTTCCGATGCTATCATTTTTAAAATATTCGTCCCATGCGGAAAGTGAATAGTCAACATCTTCCGGATAATAAATTTGATTAATATACTCCGAATCCCAACCTGCAATTCTCTCGCCTGTTGGGATATTAGTAACGGGATCTATGACGGGTCTTGATTTGAAACAAATCCCCTCTGTTCCAGTTACATACGGATTTTCGGGATCTGTTTCAAAGTAATTATGTAGTGTCACACAAACTATTCCACAAGTAGTTGTTAACATACCTTCATCAATTTGCTGTGGAGAAAGAGCTCCTGGGGGAAGACCTGTTCCCGGAGGTTTGGGCTTTTTCTCTTGTTCTTTTGGCTCGCATTCATTCTTCCCAAATGTGTGAGAAAAAGGGCCCAAAGTCACTGTTACATATTTAAAACAGCCCAATTTATCACTGCCTGCTGGAGTATCTACCCCCACATCAACAGATCCGCCGATCGGGCCCTTGCCAATACCGAGACCGCCATATCCGCCGCGAATCTCTCCTGTCGAAGGGTCGATCGACACCCCGCCTCGCGCCGACACCGGTGCAGTCACAGGTAGAGGAATTTCCACGCCTATTCCCAGATTTCCGGCGGGGGATTTGCCGATTTCTAGTCCGATTCCCGATCGCGGAGTGCGTGGCTTTTCGAGGTCAAGCCCTTTACCAAGATCAATGCCGCCCATCGGCGGTCGTCGGGGGGGAGTGCCTCGTTGACCGCCAATTTCGCCGCCAAAACCAGCTACATCGCCAATATCTTGCGGCCCTTCAAATCCATTTTCATCGCTGGATGTACTGATAGTAGTTGTAGGAGTCAGCCGACTTGTTCTCGTCGTCATGCAATAATTGAATTACCTTAATGTAATTATTACATGGCAGCTTTCACAAATGGTACTGGCGGCACCCTCTCGGGAATCACCTCGGTCGAAGACTGGTTTTGCGGTTGTGTGAATTTTTTACTTGCCCAACAGATGAACGGGGCGAGAAATCCCAGCAATATTAGGAATTTAGAGCGGACTATTAATAGTTCTGGGGCGATGAGCGGTTCGCTCTCTGTTCCGATCACGATCGCCTCTGGGACAGGCGGCATCATTTCGATCGCAGCAGCGACATACCTAACCGGCGTAACTTGGGTAGCTCCCAGCGCCGGAGATGCTGCGCCAACAAACGAAGTGATTGCACTGATTGATGCTGCGCGACGCATTAAGCTACTGGAACTCGACAACTCCAGAAATCCCACTAACGGCAATTACATTACCGAACTGGGATTTAATATGGGCAGCACTTCCGTCGGCGGCACAACAAATGGAACGTGTACCATCAGGTGGAGTGGATTTCCGTTAGATATGACAGTGGCAGCTAACGGCGACACAACTTACTCTGGCAGAGTTTACCTGAGCTAAAAAATATGGAATCGGCTCGATCGACGGGAAATTTTAATCGCAGAATAACTGTGGCGGACGGCAATAATATCGTCACAGTTTTTGACATGAACGCCGTTAACTCGAAATACCAAATCTTTGAAAAAGATTATTTGATCGAGTTTCAATCCGTACTCGAAGATTTGAAAATCACGGTTGGTTTACTCGGACTTGCAGAAGCTCCGTGGCCGAATATCAATGCTTT
This sequence comes from Microcoleus occultus BM001215366, assembly GCA_036700145.1. Taxonomy (GTDB): domain Bacteria; phylum Cyanobacteriota; class Cyanobacteriia; order Cyanobacteriales; family Microcoleaceae; genus Microcoleus. The sequence continues at coordinate 19,849 of JAUBOH010000005.1, read as the reverse complement.
GATGGGCGAATCCGAGAAAATGGCTGAAATTGCTAAAGTTCGCACTCAAGGGCAAAAAATTGGTTTAGGGCTGTATATTGCAGCCGATAACGGGCCGTGGCAGTACGAGAGTGAGGTGGTGCTGCAAAATCAGGGCGGTTCGGAGACTCATGTCCCAATTCTAGTGCCATTTTTGAGCTCGAACGAAACCTTGTTAATAGGTGGCAACTTCAAGCTTGGGGTTAGGGTTGAGCCAAAATGGAATCACCCGCTGAAAGCTAACGATTATTTAGTTATCAAGGGCACTTGGCGTCAGGTTGTTAGCTTTTCTGAGAAAACAAATAATAAAACGGATATGCAAGCAATTAACAATAGAATCACGGGAGAAATTATTGCCTTTGGCGGCTTGAATACTCCCGACGGCTGGCTACAATGTAACGGCTCCGAAATGGCGATCGCAGCTTACCCAAGATTGTCGCAGGCTCTTGGCATCAGTTGGGGTGCACTGACCAATGGGGCGGGTGCTGCTGGAGTGACGCATTTTCGACTACCGGATCTGAGGGGACGATCGCTAATTGGAGCGGGTACTGGTGCGGGACTGACAAATCGGGCGATCGGGCAAGCGATCGGAAGTGAGACACACACGATTACAACAGGAGAAATGCCATCCCACAACCACATTCAGGACGCCCACAATCACACCCAAAATGCTCACAATCACATACAAGATGCCCACAATCACACCCAAAACCCGCACAACCATAACTACAATTGGTTTGCGGCGCCTAACGCTGTCAACGGCCTGTCGGTAGCAGCGGGAAGTTTGAGTGCACAAACAAATATTGTGGCTTCCGCTGCCGCGACCGCAACGAATAATCCAGCAACGGCAACAAATCAAGCGGTTGTCGCAACAAATAACACAACCATTGCAACAAACCAAGCCATAGGTGGCGGCGGCGCTCACAATAATATGCAACCAAGTGCAGTAATAAATTATTTGATTTTTGCGGGTTGATGCGGCAACGCACCAGCAAAAAGCCTCCCAAAATCTCAGAGGCTTTTTGTTAACACATCACAATCGTGCTATTAATTCAAACCTTCACCTTCCAAGTCTTCATCCAGTTCATCATAGTCGGGGTCATCTTCATCGTACCCCCAGCAAAGCTCGCAGCGCGAACACTTATAAAAGCCGAAATCTTCATCGTATCTAATATTCTGCGAGCCACACCGGGGACAGTAAAGGTCTTTTGTTTCTTGTGCTTTTTGTATTTTCATTTTGCCTCCTCAATTAACCGATCGAGCATTGCTCTAGCATTATTGTATTTCCCCCCTAATTAATTGAATTGCTGATTTGCTGGAATACTTCACGAGCTAAATCATAATTAGGATTGTTCCCCGACTTAACTATTCCGAATACTTCTTGAATAGTTTTTGTTTGGCTCCAGCCTGCGCGAATACAAGCCACAATTACACCGCGCACCAGAGGAGTGATATCGGCGGGATGTGCCATTTTCCAGCCTTGAGGGATGGGATGGTGTGGTTGGTGCGAATCGCTGAAAGCCTTATCCAGCAATGGTGCGGACGATGGTGCGGTGTCAGTGTTGTCGGGTGCGGGTTCTGGTGCGGTTGGTGCGGAATGTTTCACCAATTTGACTAACTTCCTATTAGCTAAAGATTCACCAGGTAACTTGACCATTGCTTCAAAACGTGGTGTAGCTCTGCCTGTTTCTTCATCTTTGTTCCCCAAAATCTCCACCTCTAACAAGGCTTCATCTCGCAGTGATGCGAACCCTTTGGCGTTAGCTAATCCTGCTAAAGTTCGGGTGTGAGAGATGATTAAACCGAACATCTCAACTTTGCGGATATCTGTTACCAGTTGCTCGAAAAAGTCTGTTGAGTTTGGGCATTTTCCACCCCAGCGGGTGAACTCATCGCAGACAAATGTTAGGGGTTGAAACTTCGGGTTAGGTGTAGTTTGCACGACCTTGTACCGCTTGGCTACTTCATCAGCGAACCAAGCAAGCTTTGCATCAATTCCTGCATAGTCCATCCCGCCGCCAATAACTTCGCATCCTTGCCAAGCGCCATAGGCTGCATGAGGATCGAGCACGATTACCCGATGCCCCGCTTCGAGACGCTTGCCGACTTCTTGCTCAGAGAAGAAAGTTTTGCCAGAGCCGGGAGCTCCATAAACCAGTACCGATGGATACCAGATAAGCTTGGGAAGTTTGGGTTCGTCCGGCTGCGGTTCGATCGCCGCTGCCGTTGACTGTTCCACTTTGTCACCGGGGTTAGCCACGCTGTCGATCGTCGCTGTTCCGGTTAACATCGGCTGCTGAGCATTCGGGTCAATCCCTAATGACTGCATATAAGCAGCTTCGATTTCACCTTCGATCGCCACTTCATCCGCATCGGCAAGCTTTTTGTACCTGGTAGCCAAGGTACTCATTTGATAGGCACTTTCAGCAGCAAAACCAAATTCATAAGCCTTCTGCCGATAACCTTTAATTCGTTGTCGAGTTGGCTCTAATTCCCCCTCCTTGCGAGCAATCAGCATCACAGTCACCATGCCCCCAGTCGCGAGTAGAGAAAGCAAAATCTTGATGCCTCCATACCCGCGATCTACACTTCTAAATTTAGCCTTTGGCGGCACCAGCCATGCTGGCTGAGATTCTATTCTATTGCCGATTCTGTACTCGATTCGGTCATTAAATGGGAGTGCAGTAGCACCAACAATTCCGGCAACATTGAGACTCAAAAGCCCTGCAACAATGGGCTGATTTCTATTTGCTAACATTTAACTTAATCCAAATCTGTGTACCTACAAAACCGAGGGTAATTACAATCAATGCAAAGTTAAAAATCAGCATTTGAGAATTAGCAATTATCCACGCTTGCCACGCATCCCAGTTCCCCGCAATCAAAGCAGTTCCGACGGCAATTAGGATTAGTTGCGATCGAAGTTTGGCAGTGCCTTCAGAGGCTAAAGTGAACACCGCTAAGCCCAAGCCAGCAGCCGGAATGAGAATCACAGCACTAGGGATTAACGCCGGGATTGCCCGCACAATCAACGACACAGACAAGCCAGCGCCGAAGTAGAAGCCAAATTCTCCCCAGTTTCCGGTCAAGTTCCAGAAGCGCTCGATGTTGGTCACTTCGGGTGCTTTAACTTGGGTTTGTTGCTCGAACTGTTGGGGAGTTTCTGAGGTTAGATAATCAAATTCTGAAGCGTCAAATTCTGATATATTCATGAAAAAAAAGCGGGCATTTACCCGCCTAATAAACTACTATTTACGTCCTGAAAAGAAGTCGAACAATCCACCTAAAAAGCCTTTGCCATTGCCACCAACACTCATGGCTGAATTGTTACCCCCAGAGCTACCAGGGACGGCTGGCACGGCATCAAAGTCTTTGGCGTTAATGTAGTTGTTGAAAGCAGAGCGCCGTTGCTGCATGGCGATTGCTTGCTGTGGTGAGGCTTGAATGGCTTTAAGGGACTGTTGGAAGCTGTTTTGCTGCACTTCGCCTTTTGCCTGATGGTTCGCCTTGATTAACAGCAAGCGCTGGCGGAAGTCCATGTTTTGCAGGGTTTGGGTACTTGCACCCTCGACTTTGATTAAGCCCAATTCGTGCTGCAATTTCTGCTGCAAATTGATGATTGCTTGGTCATGCTTGGCACTGGCAATAATGGCTTTATCGACATATTTGTCGATTTGTAGCTTGTCTGTGAGTCCGCTCTCGATCGCCTCCAAAGTTAACCGTTCAACTTCGACTGTGTTGGCTCGAATCTTTGCGTGGTGGCGATTGTAAGCTGTTCGGAGCTGTTTTTGAAGCTCTAAGATTTTGGCTTCTTTAGCCGCTGCGTTGACTATCTCTGGCGTGAGGGGCCCAGATTCGTAGTTAAACTGCTTTCTTACTTGTGCAGCGCCCGGTGTGGCAGCTACTCGAAATTTTTGTTGCATGATAGAATCCTTAGAGTACGGAGTACCGAAATCCCCTAGCTCGTGCTAGGGGGAGAAATTACAGGGCCGACGGCTTATTTTTCCAGGGTTGCCGTCGGCTTTGCTTTTGTTCATTTGTTGCCGACATGGATCTCTGCATTAGGCGGCCACTTCAAGCCGTCGTTTGTTTGGTCATCTACTTCAATCAGAATTAGCTCCGCTTGTGTTTGGGGGTCGGTCACTTCCGCCACCCTCGAAACTACTTGATTGGGTACACCCCAGCCTGGCCAAAAACTAATTTCATCGCCTTTCTTAATTTCGCTTGCTTTTTTGATTTGCATTCTCAATCCCTCAAACTATTAATTTGCCCGACAATCTCGATACCTTTGGCGTCTGTAATTCCTTCCTCTCTCAGGCTTTGGGCTGCCACTACAACAGCGTCCTGAGACTTGCTGGCAACGACGTTAAACTGCTTTGGTGTGTTGCTTTCTCGCTGTACTTTCACTTTGAAATAAGCCATTATCTACCTCCTTTGTTATCTGTGTGCCTGATAACTGCATGGATAGCATCACTCTTAGAAATTGGAGTAGGAGATTCAACCCGCAAAACTCGAATCACTTGCCCCGTAAGAGCATCAGTAACAGAGATATTTCGCTGATATTTCATTATTCATTCCCTCCGAGTTGCATCGCCCGCAGTTGCGCGAGCACTTCGTTTTGCGCTTTTTGCTCGGCTTGAAAAATTGCCAAGGCGTTAGCAGCACCACGGTTTTGAGCTGCATCAATTCGGACTTGGTTCAAGTCAGAATCGCGTTGTTGCGCTGATTGGTTTTCATCTGCGATTTGTGCCAGAACTTGCATTACCGATTGATTCAAGGTTGCCGAATTATTTGCAGCGTTTTGCCCAAGCTGGCTAATGCGTTGATCAAGCGCGGGCGTGTATTCAGCAATTGTGAGTGATCCAATTTGTGTGACAGATGCCGCGGTCGGTGCGACTTCTACCAGTTTCCGCAGTTCAGTAAACTTCTGAGCATTTAGCAATTTGACGGCATCAAGAGCAACCTGAGAGTATTCAGTTGCACGAGCGCCACCACGGCGCAGGATTTTGAGATCGATCGCGTAAATACTCGTCAATTTAGCGATCGCCTTCTGCAACCCCGCCTTATTCAAATCTAAAAGGCGTTGAACTTGTGACGCCGAATACCAATGGTCAATCGATTCTTGATCGGTACAATCGATTTGTTCGGATTCAACGTCAATAACACACTCGGTTTCAGGTTCCATTTGTCTCGCTATTTAAGGGGAATCGATTTGAATCGATTTGAATCGATTTGAATCGATAAACCAACAATAAAAGGAATTTAACTATTAAGATACTGGTCAGCGACTAACAATTAGTCAGTGACCAAAATCGATTCAAATTCACACAAAAAAGCCCCCTCCACAAGGGAGAGGGCTGCAACTATTTAATTAGGGTGTAACCGAGAGTATATCTCACCCAAGAGTCTCTTTATGTAGGGCTTTGGCTCCCTGTATCTGGGGTCAGATTCGGCTTTTAAATAGTTATAGAGACTGTCCAACGGAATCTCGGTCTCTCTCGCAATTTTATAAACAGACCATTGAGTTAACTGTCGAAAAGTTTTCGGATCTAATGATTTGTGTGATATATTTTGCATATCGCCTGCCTGGTTTATGAAGGTGATCGGCCCCTGGTTGTTGTTAGCAGCGCAGGGGCATTTAATTGTAAAAATGTGAAGTAAGCGATCGCACTTGAGGGCAAACACGATCGCACGACTGGAGAGATAGAAAAAGCCCGTCTGCCCGAGCTGCACACCACTAAGGCAGGTGCCGCCATCAAAATTAAAAGGGGATGGGGTCATAAGCCTCAGAGTCAGGATCAGAATTCGTACCCCTCTCTGAGGTTGGAGACTTTGGGCTTGTCGTTTCTCGCACCTCACGCTTCACTTCGTTGTCAAACCGAATTACCAAAATAGCTGTCAACTTGATCGCAGCTTCAGCGAGCCTAGGGAATTCTTCGAGTTCATATTTACCAGAGGCAATCATTGCCGATAGTAATTGCGCCGCCACGACCTCGCCGTGAGGCTGTGGGTAATTCGGATCATCAAAATAGTCGCGAATTTTCAGTTTCTGATCGAATGTATACTCTTCCATTTCTGCTAAAATTCCCAAACACTCTGTTTGTAGTCGTACCTAAAACGGGTTGAAATCTAAAATCCAACACCCGAAAACCAAAAAGTGTCCGAAATTTCGGACACTTTTTGGTTCGCGGGATTATTTTCGCTCTGGCCAAGTCGAAAATCTTGGCTATTTTTCGGTGAGATACGCCGCCAGTTCTGGAAATTCACCGGCTCGTTGCCACTCCGTTTCCCCGCACCGCACTTTAGTTCGATCGCTAATTTTCTGAATTTCCAGCAACTGCATCCTGGTGTACGGCCCCTCGGCGCTGCCACTGCGAAATACGTACCACTCAGCAGATTCAGGAGTTGACACCGCTGGTCTCACGGTTTTCATGCGGCTCATTCCAGACTGAGCTTTGAGTTGATTGAGCTCTTGCTCGACTGGATCGGCAGCGGGTATATTTTTAGTAACAGGCGATCGCCTTTTTGTCGGCTCCTGAGATTTAGCCGCTGATTTTGCAGCCCGCCGGTGCCGCGCCCACAGATCGTACTGGTAAAGGTAAGCTGAAATTATCAGCATCCCAATTGGGATGATGTCGAGTCTCAACCGGAGCAAGTTTCGCCGCAACAAATAAGAGCCGTACTCATAGGCATCGGCTCTACTGGGGACGGGTGTCAGAAAAGAAACAACTAAAAACGAGACAATAAACGCTACAAAGCTGACAATGAAAGCGTTTAACCCTTCCCTCCAGTGCGGCAGCTTTCCAGATAGACGATCGCTCAGGTACTGGCGGACAAAGTTAAGCTTAGGGTGCGCTGGCAGACGTGCCAGCGAAAACTTGCCAACTGAACTGACTGCCCAGTGAAAAAAGGTGAACAAAAACGGGACTGTAACCCAAGCACCAATCAGGACAACTAAAAAGCTTCCGCTGTGTTGGAACGGAAACTGAGACCAAACTAGGGCTGTGAGAATGTAGGTCAAGCTAAAGGCTCGTATCCATGAGATAGGATAGGGGAGCCACTTTGGCCAGTTATTCATGGTTGGGACTGTTTGACGGATATCAATATTGTCCCACCGGCCGATGGTTTAGATGTTGTCAGCCTCTCCAATTTAATAGTTGGGGAGGCTGAACTATTTAATTTTCAAGATTCAGAATTTAGACAAAAACCGAACAACCAAGCCTTTCAGGCAATTCGGATAATTTAGACGAGCTTGGCTGACTCAAATAATCAGGAAGCTGATCCAAGGTTTTCCCGGTCAACCTACATAAACGCTTAACCTGCAAAAGCGTAAGAGCTATTTCACTCAAGCCACGCTCACACCGACTAACGGTAGACGTGTCTATACCTAATGCAACAGCGAACTGAGCTTGAGTCATGTCAAGTTCTTCTCTTATTGCTTTTAATGGCACAGACATGGCCTCCTCGTTTGGTTGACTTTTTCGTTTCCTTATCATAGCATTATAACTAGGCAAGTTACCTAGGATTTTTTCCTAATTTCCTTGCCTAGTTGGTAGACAACAAAGTAGGCAGGCCGTAGAGTCCAATCGCCGGTCTGCCATACCTCAAATATATAAACGTTTCAGCCGCTTAACTGATCGACCGTGTAAGCCCCCGAGGGCATCGGTCTCGTCAAGCGACTGTATCCTTTATATCTCCCGGCTCACCAGCCTGATCTCAAGATTCACACCCTCCCCTTTTAAAGGGGCTTAGCAGCGGGATATGTACAAGCTTTATACCCTTTCGCCCCTAGTTGGGCTGGTTTTACTGTGGGCGTACCAGATTCCTGATGCAGCGCCCGATCATGGGGGCGATCGTAGAGATTCCAACCTTATCGAGGTGATACCTATGTAGCAGTAGCTCAAGTCAACTTCAAACATGATGTCTTTCTCTGACGCGATCGCTCAGCAAGTGTGATCGCTTCCTTTCCACTCATTACTCATTACTCACCACTCAAGTTCAAAATGCAAAACCCGACTTCCGACACAGAACATAACGAGCTAGTCGATCAAATCGTTCAAGAGCGAGCATCCCTCAAACACCTCCGAGTTTTGCTCAACGGCATGACATGGCCTCAAAAAATCGCAGTAGCTCAAATTGCCTGTAACCAAATAGGTAGTGCCGAATCGGTTCAACTCGTCAAACTCCATCCGTTCGGCGAAACTTTTGACGATCAGTTGCAAGCCGCCATCATCCTCATGGGTTCACTGCCGGCAGAAGCCCTAGCTGAAATTGTGATCGAAATTTTGGAAGAACCCCTCGACAGAAACGAATAACCGACTCCCTCCGCCAACACCCAAAGGAAGGCCCACATGGTAATGACAACCAGCAAACCAACATCACCTCGCCTTGCCGATCTAAATCGGGAAGATGCGGAGGAAGTGACTCGGCTCATCAAGCAAAATTTTGACAGCCTCGGCGATATGCTGCTCACGGCCCGCGATCGCAAAGCTTACAAAGTCTTGGGGTATCGAAGCTTTGAGACTTACTGTCAAACAGAATTTGGCAAGTCAAGCAGCACTGCTTACCAAGCGATAGAGGACGCCAAAGTCCGCTCACAATTAGAAGCCCATGTCTCTGAGAACTACGGTCAAGAAGTGACTCTTGATTTTCCCTCATCACACCTCAGACCATTAAAAGCTGTAGAGGGTTTAGATAACAAATTGAAGGTAATTGAACACGCTCAAAAATTAGCAGCAGGCGAAGGCAAGAAGGCTACCAAACAGCATTTAGAAATAGCCATATTCGAGATATCAGGCAAGCGCTCGGAGGACTTCAGAAGCGCTATTCAAAAATTGGGATTTACTCAAGGAGCACACGTTCAGACACTACCACCCCACAAAAAGGAGAGAGGCATTGTAAGAAAAATCGACAAACTTGGAAAAATCCACGTAGAGCTTTTTTACGGGGGCATCAAACGGATTGAGTACAGTGCAACGCAATTAAGAATTTTAACTAATGAGGAGAAACCTGCCAATCCATTAGAGGGGAGCATCGCGAAAAAAGGCGACAGAGTATTGATTTATGCAGAAGGGTTGCAAGGAAAGCAAGGGACAATTTACACCTGGAACGAAAGCAAACAAGCACTGGTAATGGTTGATGGAGAAACCAGCCCAAATTTGATAGCCTACGCAGAGATGGAACGGATTAAGCCTGAGCGAAAAGATACTAACTGGGAAGCCGATTTGAGCTGGAACACCACGAAACAAACCTACTATTATTTCCAAAAAGAAGACTTAATATATTCCAACAAGTGGCCGGCCGGCTTAACCCTCACCCCTCACTCCCACGAACTAAGCCCGATCGATTTTATAGCAAATTGGGAGGACAAATTCGCAGGGGAGGTACTGGAGGCACTGGCTACACCCGCCATTATCAAGACATTGGTGCTCAGACAGGCGATCGAACTCCCAGAGGATGAGGGGAAGGAATTTGTCGCCGATTTGATTGTCGGCCTGCTGCAATTATTCCCTCAATCTATTCCCGAATCTCCAAGCATATTAGTAGAAGCAAATCAGCGGCTAGCAGAAGTAGAAGTAGACAGAGACAACCTATTAATACGAATAGCGGAGGCGCAAAACAGGTACACCAAAATCAGAGAACAGGAAGTTGAGCCACTAGAAAACCGGCTCATCGAATTCGATTCAAAGTTGGTAGCAACAGAAAAAGAATTAAGAGCTGCCAAAAAAGAACTAACTCTTGAATTTGAATATTCGCAACGGGGAATACTTCAGCAAGAAATATCCAAGTTAGCCCTAGCAAATGAAGACTTACGAGAACAACTGGCAAAGGCAGAAGTTGCCATCCAAGCAATGGTAAATGCACTTTCATCAACTTCGCCCCTGGCTTCTCCAGAAATCCCTGAATTTTCAACAGAAAATACCGCTAATAAGTCAACGCCAGGGGATACCACAGCGTACACCGACTTCTTAGTAGAAAATGCAGCAGAAATCTCAACGCCAGGGGACACCGCAGCGCCTACTGATTTCTTATTAGGAGATGCAGCTTCCACAGCCTCAGTCGCGGAGCCTGAGCAAACCGCCGAATTCCTAGTCGAAAATACTTCCACCTCTCTTACTTCCACCTCTCTTTTTGAATCTCAAACATGGCTTGAGGTATTAGACTCAAATAGTTTTACCCAAGGTTACATTCAACTCGAAGAGCTAAACGAAGAATCAACAGAAGCGTACAGAGGATGGAATATATTTACTTACGACTCCTCGGTGGCAGACATATCTCATCCAATCAAGGGTATTTTTTCGATCGACTTCTCATGGGCTTTTGAAAAATCAATTATTAACCGTCTTGAATGGCTAAAAAATATCATCAATCAAGTCGAGGACTTTTGCCCCGGTCAGTTGTCACTATTTTCAGCGCCAATTCCTACGGCTCACGAGATAGAGAATGTAGTCGAAATCTCAACGCCAGGGGACGCCGCAGCGCACTCCGATCCGACAACTATTCAAGCTCCAAAGCAAGACATCAGCGCGGTTATTTCAGCAAAAAGAGCCAGTATTGAGAAAGAACTAGAGCAAGCCACACAAGAATTATTGCAAACCAAAGCTGAGAAGAAAATAAAAAAAACAAGAACAAATATCAGAATCCTAGAAAGTCAGCTAGAAGATGTAGATAAATTTGTAGCTTTTGAAGTCGGTGATGTGGTAATCAGAAACATATTTCCCGACAAAAAAGGAATCGTTGACAGACTAGAAATATCGACTACAGGAATGCTAACGGCATGGGTAATATGGCCCCAAGAATATGAAGGAGAACCCAACTCACCAGAAGAACATAATATCGGAACTTTGACAAATCTTAGTAGCGTTGACAGTGGTGAGAAATAGTATGCAAAAAGCACTAGGCAGACCATTATCAAGCGACTGGGTGTCAACATCCACAGCAGCCCATGAGTTGGGAGTCAGCCGTGGACATTTACTTCACTTAAAAAGTGACGGTACATTCAAACAAGGCAAGCATTTTAGAGACATTCGTCGCACCAATTCGATGCGAGCTACTTACAAATGGAATTTGCCAGCCCTCCAAAAAATCTTGGATAAGGGGCCAGAAGTTCGCTAGCCATGTTGCAAACTTTAACCGCCAGCGAATCACTCCTTACCCTCCCCGCCAATTGGATTTTAGAACCAGTTATCGGCAAGCGGCCGTATAGACCAAAGTGGACAAAGACGGATCTGGATCGCCTTTCATGTCTCGCAGAATTAGAGAGCGGCAAGGCCACCGGCTTAGGATTAAAGTTGGGTAATGGGTTGTTAGCAGTTGATATTGACGGCGACTCGGCCGGCAAATTACTAAAAAAACTAGCTGGTGAAAATGAACTTTCAGACTTCGAGAAAACAACGGCATGGACTAGCGGCCGCCCTGGTAGGAAGCAGTGCCTTTTTTCAGTGCCGGAAGCAGCTTGGCATCGCCTTCGCCCCCGCAAGATTGGCACGGGAATATTAGGCGATGACGGCAAAGAAGAATGTTTAGAATTTCGCTGGCTCGGCAACCAGAGCGTTTTGCCGCCAAGCCTCCACCCGACAACAGGAAAACTCTACACCTGGATTAACAACCCGCTGGAAATTCCCCCGGTGTCGGCTCCTGAATGGCTGATCGAACTATGCGAAAATTGGCATAGCGAGCGAGTCAACGCTGACACAATAGATTTGGTGAGATTTCCGGTACGATTGTTCGCGCATTTTGGCCGCCAGATGTCAGTTTGGCTACTCGCACGTCGCTACGATATTTCGCGCTGGAGTCACCGCGGTCAACCGAAAGGATGCGGAATAGGAAAATTTTCCCTCACGGCAGTAGCCATAATTTTAAATCGGAGCGTTGGTCACATCCGAAAATTGTTAGGTGGGGCAAAAAAGTCGGGATTGATCCGCGACTACCTACAAACCGGTGACAAGATTACAGTTTTTTACAGCAGCTTGGAAAAGGCGATCGCTCTTACCGGGATAGAGAAACTCGGCCCGATCGCCGCCATCAAAGTTGACGAATTATCTTACCTCAACATCATCGCCACAGAAGTTGAGGCTCAACATTTGCAACGAGCATCTCTCCACCGTCAGCGGCTGGAAGAGATCAAGCAAATAAAAGCTCAGGGTTTAGATCCTGGGCAAACTCCGAGTCAAATAGTCAAACCGATCGACCTGCACACCTGCGACTATCCGGCGCGGGTACTGGGAAAGGGCGATCGGTTTATCTATTGTTATTCGGGATTCCGCTTCTATGGCGGAAGTCAAGAGGCGATCGCACAGTCGCGGGGATTGTGTCCCGCGACTGTTAGCCGCCATCTTTCCAATGGGTATCGATTGGTGGCGGCACCGGTGCGAGGATATCGCGGGGAACTGCCGCCGATCGTGAAAAAGCAGCTTGTGGAAAAGTTGCCACAACTTCAAAAATTCTCACCAAAACTGTGCACAGAGGACGGCTTGTTTTCTATGCACGGTGATTGGTGGAAACCTCACTGCAACGTTTATCTATTGGATCATCGCCTGGTATCGGCTAGGCGACGACGGGTTCAAATTCAAGTCGAGATAGATAAGGTTTTATTATAGGCTGAAAACGATTTTCGGAAAATTTTAGAGGGTAAGTTTTTCTTATGTATACTTTGAAATTCCAAGGAAGATAGAAGTTAAACCCACAACCTCAAAAAGTTCTGAAATATTTTTTTTACCGGAACAAGGAACAACAAAAAGGATCATAACTAGAAAAGTCCGAAATTTCGGACACTTATTTCTAAGAGAGTTTTTCGAGAGTCAAAGACTTCCAATCAAAGACGACGAATAACGAATCATCAGATGATCGTACGCACGCTGCTGTTCGCGCTCATTGAGTGCCAAATGATATGTCTGCGTGTGGGTAGCGAGGCTGTGGCCCATTTGCTTGGCGGCCAGTGAAGCGTCCAGGCCAAAGCTCATCGCTCGAATTGCCCAAGCGTGACGCAAGTCGTAGGCGCAAAAGTCAGCAGGCGATCGGGCGAAGAACTTGCAAACGCGATCGCCAAAATCAGCATGACAGTTACCAGTTACAGGAGGCTTTTTGATATTTTGCAAATCCCAGTGTTCCGCCCACTCCGGGCGTAGTGGCCAGCACTGCCGATACCCGGTTTTCCCCTCCAAAACCTGAGCTATTGGAAACTTACTTAAATCCAGATAAAAAGCTTCGTGATCGCGCAAACCGTAAGCAGCTATCACACCATAAACCCACTGCCACTGAGGATTCTCAATTTGGGCGAAGCAAAACTCGATCGCCTCATCCGTCGGTAAATTGCGGGGCTGAACCTTTGTCGGCGAATAACTCCCCATCAGCGTGTTCACGTCAAAGTCGATCCCCGCAAACTGAGCAAGCTGGCGAAAAGCTAAGCAAAAGCGGCGCCGCTGCCGGGTGTTTGGTGTCGTTTTTGCGATCGCACTTAGCAACAATTCTGAGGTAATAGGTTCGTCGGCCGGCAAAATTCCAAAAGGGCGCTGATAATCAGTTTTCCACGTCGTGTCACAAACAGCTGATCGCTTCGCCGCCTCAAATTTTCCAACCCAATCAGTGATCGTCTCAGATGGTTGCATGGAATTGCCACTGCCATACAAACCCCAGTCGAACTCCCTAGCGTCTCGCAGGTATCCTACCCTGCGAGCTTCTTTTTCGGCTAGCGAGATGCCGCCGGCGTTAGCATGAATTCCCAGCGAGATTTGCTGCTGGCATGGCGACAACTTAGCGGAACCTGGTCGCGGGGGGAGCACTGCCTGAAGGTAAAGGCGATCGCCTCTTTGCAAAATAGTAACGCCGATCTTAGCCGCCTTCAGTCGCCCGTTAGCCTGATTTATTTTTGGATTTGGCACTGCATTAAATCTGCATTACTTTTCGCAATCAATTATGTACGATTAAATGCGATTTACAATCAGTAACAAACCTAGAAACATTATAGAACAAGCACTTCAGTCTTATTTAAAATACCAAAAATCAAGGCGGCACCCAGATTCGAACTGGGGGTGGAGGTTTTGCAGACCTCTGCCTTACCACTTGGCTATGCCGCCGTTACGTCTGAAATTTGACGTTTTCCTATATTACACCAAATCCTGATTATTTTAACATACCTGTCAAAAATTTTCCTCGCCCTTTGTTCCCCGCATCCCCCAAACCCTAATCCGATCGTACTCTATAACTTATAACAACCGCCCGCAACACCAGCCATGACACCCGCTTCTCCCTTACTCGTCGCCCAAATCACCGACACTCACTTGTTTGCAGAGTTCGATCGAACTTGGAAAGGCATCTCAACCGCCCACACCCTCAAAACAGTTCTAGAACACCTGCAACAGATCCAGCCCCAGCCAGACTTACTCCTGCTGACAGGCGACTTGTCTCAAGACGAAACACCTGAATCCTACGAGATCCTCGCTTCCCTGATTTCCCCCCTCAAAATCCCCGCTTATTGGATACCTGGGAATCACGACAACGTATCTGTAATGCAGCAAATCTTAGATAAGCCGTTTCTTTCCCCAGAAAAATCTTTTCAGGTAGGAAACTGGCAGTTTCTCTTGCTTTCGAGTGTGGAAGCCGGATGCGACGGCGGGCGGCTTTCCCCAGAGAGTTTGGATTGGCTGGAGGCTCAATTGCAGCAAACGGGCGATCGACCTGTTACGATTGCTTTGCACCATCATGCTTTGCCGATCGCAAGTGAAATCATGGATGGCATGATGCTGCACAATGCCGATGAATTCTTGGCAATTGTCGATCGATATCCTCAAGTAAAAATCGTCCTCTGCGGCCACATTCACCAAGAATTTCAGCAACAGAGAGGCTCAGTTACCTACTTGGGGACACCCAGCACCTGCATCCAACTTTTACCCAAAAGCCATCCGATTGTCCTTGACGGCATCCCGCCGGGATTTAGATTGCTCGAATTGGCGATCGACGGTACCTGGAAAACCAGAGTTGAGCGAGTTACCGCAGAACTATCACCCGATCCCTAATTTCTGATATTCCTAAAGTATTATTATCAAATTTACATTCTGCTGTCAATCTATCTGTTGATGGATTGTCTCAATCGACCCCATCTTTTATGATATTTGTTGACCATAGATTGCAGGCATACGTAAACTAGCAAGCTAGGAACACAAATGTCGATCGCAATTGTACAAAATAGGAAAAACTAAATTTATGTCTGAAGTCAATGGCGTGATGATGCAGTATTTCCACTGGTACAACCCCGACGACGGCAGCCTGTGGAATCAGGTAGCAAAATCTGCAAAAGATTTAGCCAAAATAGGGGTTACATCTTTGTGGTTGCCGCCCGCCTATAAAGGAACGGGCGGCGGCATGGACGTGGGTTACGGCGTCTACGATATATTTGATTTAGGCGAGTTCGACCAAAAAGGATCGGTACGCACGAAATACGGCACAAAAGATGAGTATTTGCGGGCGATTAAAGCTGCACAAGATGCAGGAATTCGGATTTATGCCGATGTTGTCTTCAACCACAAATTAGGTGCCGATGCAGAAGAAGAAGCCGAAGCCACACCCTTCAATCCCGACAACCGGAATGACACCGTAGGCGAATATCAAAAAATTAAAGCTTGGACGCATTTTACTTTCCCAGGTCGCGACAAAAAATATTCCAGCATGGAGTGGCATTGGTGGCATTTCGACGCCATTGATTACAACGCTTACGACACAAATACAAATGCTGTTTACCTGCTAAAAGGCAAAGAATTCGATCGGGGAGTAGACTTAGAAAAAGGCAACTTTGACTACCTGATGGGTTGCGATTTAGATATGGACAACCCAGAAGTCACCGGCGAGTTAAAATACTGGGGCGAGTGGTATGTCGATACCACAAACGTTGACGGCTTTCGGTTCGATGCAGTCAAACACGTATCAGCAGCATTTTTCCAAGAATGGTTGGAACACGTTCGCAACTATGCCAAACGCGACTTATTTGCAGTCGGCGAATATTGGTCTTACGAAGTGGAAGCTTTGCACTACTTCATCCAAGCAACGGACGGTAAAGTCTCCTTATTTGACGCGCCCCTCCACTACAATTTCCACGCTGCAAGCAAAGCCGGCAATAGCTACGACTTGCGAACAATTTTTGATAACACCCTCGTCCAACAGCAGCCAACCCTAGCCGTTACCTTGGTTGACAACCACGATTCCCAACCTTTGCAATCCTTAGAATCAGTTGTCGAGGCTTGGTTTAAACCGCTTGCGTATGCTTTGATCCTGCTGCGAAGCGAAGGATATCCGTGCATTTTTTACCCGGATTATTACGGCGCTAACTATAAGGATACAGCAAACGATGGCAACGAATACGAGATTTGGTTAGACAAACATCAAGCAATTATCGACAAATTCTTGGTAGCCCGCCAAACTTATTCCTACGGCAATCAGTACGATTACTTCGATCACGCCAACACCATTGGTTGGACGCGGCTGGGAGATGAAGAACATCCGGGCGGCATGGCTGTGGTACTCAGTAATGGCAGTGAGGGCAGCAAGTTTATGGAAGTCGGACAGCCGAATCGAACCTACATTGACATCACCGAAAACATCAAAGAACCGATCGCAACTAATGACGAAGGTTGGGCAGATTTCCGGTGTAACGCAGGTTCAGTTTCTGTCTGGGTTCCACAATCCTAAACACCGTCTAACAAGTAACAAGTAACAAGAAATATATCTAGTTACTTGTTACTTTGATATTTTTAGGAATTACGCGCAAACTCTATCTGTAGGGTGAGCCATAACCACCTTCCCCACACAGATAATGTAAAAATTGCTTCAAGAACGTAAGTCCTAATTTTGATTAGATAAAATATTATATAAATAAAAAATTATGAAGCTTTTAGATAAAGTTGCCGTTATTACCGGCGGTGGGTCGGGAATTGGTCATGCAGCAGCAATTTTAATGAGCAGGGAAGGCGCAAAAGTTGCTATTATCGATCGCATCTTAGAAACAGGGCAAGAAACCGTCCGCCAGTTGGTCAATGAAGGAGGCTGCGGCCTGGCTATTGCAGCAGACGTGGGGGACTCTCAGCAGATGCAGCAGGCATTTGAAACAATTGTTGACGAATATCAAAGAATTGATATTGTGTTTGCCAATGCAGGGATTAACGGTGTATGGTCGCCGATAGAAGAGATAGAACCCGATGAGTGGGATCGGACAATTAATACCAACCTCAGAGGAACATTTTTGGCGATTAAGTATGCTGTTCCTTATCTGAAAAAACAAGGAGGTTCCATCGTCATTACGTCATCAATTAATGGCACTAGAAGTTTCAGGAAAATTGGTGCCACCGCCTACGCTTGTTCAAAAGCGGCGCAAGTAGCATTTGCCAAAATGCTGGCGCTAGAACTTGCTCCCAGCCACATTAGAGTCAATGTTATCTGTCCGGGCGGGGTGCTGACTGCGATTGAGGAAAGCACCACTAAGCGCCATCTCGATCGCATTCCAGTCGCGCCTGATTCGATTCAAGACATGATTCCTTTGACTGATAATACCGCCGGTTCCAGCGAAGAAGTCGCCCAATTAGTTTTGTTTTTAGTATCGAATGACT
The DNA here is from genome assembly GCA_036700145.1 of Microcoleus occultus BM001215366. Lineage (GTDB taxonomy): Bacteria > Cyanobacteriota > Cyanobacteriia > Cyanobacteriales > Microcoleaceae > Microcoleus. The sequence continues at coordinate 2,237 of JAUBOH010000005.1, read as the reverse complement.
CTAGTTTTGTCACAGGTACTGAAGTCTGGATTGATGGCGGCGGTTCTTTGATTTAAAATCTGATATAGCAATCCTAAATGAGTCGTAAAATTTTTGCCCCACCCCAACCTCCCCGAACCCGCGGGGAGGGAGTAAGAAATTCACAAATGATTTAGGATTGCTATATAGCGGTTATTAGTCACATGAGGTAGATATTTGAATCTAAAAACCTTACTAATAAAGGAATTCAACATACCTTACTATAGCGAGAAAGGTTATAGGTTGCGATTAATTCTTTGAATCGGTCGGACGTAATTTGTATTAGCTCTGACCCAGCAGCGAAATCGACTGAATGAAGTACCAACCCATAGCCAAGGTTTTCCCCGTCGGTCAAGAGAAATTCCAACAGTATCAAATCTTTCTCCAGGTGGCATAATCCTATCAACGGGCAAATCAAGCTGATCCAATCGGTTACTTTGACCAGTCCTATCTTGGCAGCGAACATTCAAACCTTCTGGATCTACGGCTTCCCACACCCAAGGCATGACTCCACTATTTCCGTTGACGATGCGGTAATCTCCATTTTTGTCAACCTCCGGATATGCGTTGGGATTTTGAACTTGGAGCAACGGAGTAGCGACGCTCCCACCAGAAAAAGAAGGAAAGAAAACTGCGGCAGTGAAGATTAGACCACTCACAAGATTTTTGAACATAAGATTGCCCGCAAACTGATAAATTCTATTTACATATAGCCTTTCTCACCCTAGTGAGGTATGCTGAATCCCTCGATTGTCCAGCTTTTGATCTCCAACGATATACCTCACCTGACCAAGAACCCCTATATGATATCTCAACAAATAAGTGAGGTAAACGCCTTATATTTAATAAATATTCCCAACTCTCCAGTGTTTAACAGCAGTTTGCAATTTTTGCGGCAACCAATTATCGTACTGAGGGTAAACAGGCAAACGCTTCACGAGTTGCCATCCGGCTGCTGCTAAAATTTCTGTTAATGCTTGATGTTGCAGGTGAGGATAATCGGGGTTAACTTCATCCTGCGGCCCGATTCCTCCTAAATCTGTCGCACCTGCCTCCAAACAAGCAAGTAATATGTCTGGCTGTGCGACTAAATTTGGCGGAATTTGGAGGGCGATTTCATCAGGTAATATGCTGCGGGCGATCGCAATTACTTGTGGCATTTTTGTAGCATCAAAAACCTCGCCGTGCCAACTTTGTTTATTTCCCGGACTGTGAGGCTGGAGGATAACTTCTTGAATGTGATTGTAACAGGAATGAATCCGGGCGATCGCCTCCAACGTCTCAATCCAATCTGCCTCACTTTCCCCGATTCCCAGCAGCAAACCAGTTGTAAACGGAATCTTTAATTCGCCAGCCCATTTTAACTGTTGCAGCCGCAGCATCGGCACTTTACTCGGTGAGTGTCTGTGAACCGTTTTTAGCAAAGTCGGTGTCAACTGTTCCAGCATCAGCCCCATGGAGACATTCACCTGTTTTAACTCGGCCATCTCCTCAAAACTGAGCGGGCCCACATTAGTATGTGGTAAAAATCCTAAGTTAAGTGCCAGTTCACAGAGTTCGTAAATCCGCTGAAACCAAGCTTTGCGCCGTTGACTCTGAGGATGTACCTCCCCGCTGAGGATCAGGATTTCAATCACACCTTGAGTTTGGAGTTGCAGCAGCCGTTTTTCTGCTTGCGGTAGCGTCAGCCAAGGACTTTGCAGCGGTTCGGCTCGAAAATTGCAGTAGGTGCAGCGGTTGAAACACTCGTAAGTCGGAACCAGGGTATAAGCAGGGCTGTAGGTGACGGTGCGGGACATTGGTTGGGACTTTTATCGATCGGACTTGGGCAACAACATATATATGTCTGTGCGAGTTTTGCGCTTGACGATCGCAATCCTTAATCTATCTTAACACTCACAGCAGTCCCGAATCTCGTGTCCAGCTAAATTATGAGCATTCTGCTTCTAGTTCGATCGCCCGAAAATTCCGCATTTTTCTTTTGAAACCCCCATAGCGTAAGCTTTTCATCTTTTAATCAGCTATGCTTATGACACTCATCAAAAAAACTGTGCTGAGAACCCCTTTACAAACTGAAATAAAAGGTTTATGTTATTTACATGGCGGAACACAAAGCCGTCACGAACATTGAAAACCAAATAAAGCAATCATAAAACCATGACAGCTACCTTACAGCAGCGCGAAAGCGCTAACCTGTGGGACCAGTTTTGTAACTGGGT
>JAUBOH010000004.1:55698-56806 GCA_036700145.1 Microcoleus occultus BM001215366 | reverse complement strand
TTGCGGACTGAAGTCCTCACTACGAACCTGGTTTGTAGTGAGGACTTCAGTCCGCATCAAATTCTGAGGACTGAAGTCCTCACTACGAACCTGGTTTGTCAATTAATCTTAGCTTCAACGCTGGATTTTTCCGCTGTCGCCGCTGTTTTAATCTCTGCAACTGTCTTGCGGCTGAAGATTTGGAAATAGAGAGAAACAAAGAATTCTTTAACCGGAAAAATAATAAATGTCAAAGGATTAATTGTCACGATGATATTGCGCGAATCAGCTTTAGCTTGTTTGACAATTTGCTGCGCTACCCAGTCGGGAGACATAATGCCGATCGGGTTTAAGTTGCTTTTAAACGGCCCTAAAATCAATTTGCGAACGATACAGGGTGCATCGATCCGTCGCAAGGTGACTAAATCTCCCAAGGCGCGTTTGCTGAGTTCGTATAGGGGACTGACAGCGGGAATTACTTCTGCTTCTGAAGTGTTGATCCAGACTTCTTTGCAAGCAATGTCTTCGTTAGTGCGGACTGTTAAGAAAAATAGTTCCATCAGTCGCCATGCTGAAAAAGTGTTAATTTCGTAGGAATTGGCGATCGCCTCTCCGGTTCTTGCTCCCTGTACGTTAATCCCGTGATTGATGACGAGAATATCGATTTTTTCTAACAATAGGGCTAAGTCTGCCTCTTGGCCAGCTTGCCAAGTTACGGTTTTTACAGACAAATTTTCGTCGTCAACATTCAAAGTAATTTCCTCATTTCCAGACGAGAGGGCGATAACTTTTGCACCAGCTTTGTGCAGGTATTTGAGAAGTAAACGCCCTAAAGTTCCCGATGCACCGGTGACGGCTACAGTTTTGCCTTTGAGAGAAAGTGCAGTCCCCATAAGTTTGTCTATTAAGGTGAAAGTACCGCAATAGTAAGCATTTTGATTGTCGAAGTGATGCTTCCAGTGGTAAGGTTTATTCACGAACCAGTTGCCGGGGGGAGTCAGGAAGTCTCCCGGTTGGTGCGTTATGTCGGTTAATTCGTCTGCGCCTTTGATGCCGATCGCCCGGGCGATCGCGCTCAACAAAAAGCCTAAAGTATAAATACAACCGGCTGCTGCACCCCAGTGATATT
>JAUBOH010000004.1:24011-55598 GCA_036700145.1 Microcoleus occultus BM001215366 | reverse complement strand
GAAGTTAGCACCTGTGGAAATCATCCCAAAAGTAGGAGTTTCTGGATTCGGATCTGCCAGCATATATGTCAGGAGTTGGGAAAGTGCTTCGTCAGTGGAGAAAGCAAGTTGTTTGGATTCAATTACTGTCACCCACAAGTTTGCTTTCACAATCAGGATATCTATTCTGCCTTCGATGATTCTGCCTTCGTCTTCTGCTTGAATGGCGATCGACTTTTCGGCTTTGACTTGAAATGGAGACTCATAGAGACCGGCAATAAACAAAATGGGGCTGATGATGGTTAGTTTGACTGCATTTTCCAAGACAGGCGGGGAGTCTACCAAGTTGAAGTATATGTCTTGGACGCGATCGAGCAATTGTTTCTCAGAGTCTGTTACTTCGGGCAAGTTTTCTTGCCATTCTCGGAAAAATTCACTGTTGCGAACTCGCTGTAAACCGTAGTTATCGATTAAATAGCGGATATTGATATCTCTTGCTTGAAGTTTTTCCATGATTGATAATAAAAGTTTTTATAGTTATTCATAAGTTTAGCATAATTTAGATTGTTAGCCGCAGATGAACGCAGATGAAATACGATGTCTGTTTATGGGGATTTGCGATCGGACAATTCGCTGTAAGTCATTCTATTTTGGGGCCGATATACCCAATGATGATCTTTCCAGGTCCTAATTCCGTGCAGAAATGAAGTCGCCAAGCTCCCGGTGTCATGCGGATGTGCAGACTGAAAATACGCTTTTTCCCGTCAAGACACTGAATATTTAGTTGCTCTCTAAACTGCTTAAGTCTTGACTCACTCTCTGGAGATGCCTTGCTAGGAAGATTATCCAAATTTAGCGCTCCGTCTGTCCATCTTTTAGATAATTCATTAAGCTCAAATAACTTTCTGACAACTTGTCGTAACATAGTTGCATCGACAAGGCTTTGTATCTGTTGGCTGACGCGATCGCAAAATTCCAGGCTAGAGAATAACTCAGCTCGACGGTTCCAAAGCTCTAAACCGTCAGCCACTCCTGTTTGCTGACGTTTCTGAATCCAATTAGCGTGTTCGAGAACGTGATTTTTCTGACTAGCATGAATAACCTCTACGCTTTCTTCTATCTGCTCCCGATTCTCATCAATTTGTGTTAGTTCTAACTTGATGCGACTGCTATTCCACAGCGATTCTGAATTCAGACTAATTGCCAATGTTTCAAGATAGTGAGCAACTTTAAACCCTTCGGCTTGACTACCCTGTAAACTCAACTCACAATCTGGATCTTCAACTTTTATTTTAATCTTTATATCTGAAATATCAACGGATAAAGGAGTTTTAGTTGCCAGAGTTTTCAGAAAAGTCCGCTCTTCTCTATTAACTTGAGAATCGTTGCGCCAACGAGAAAGAGGATAATTTTCTGCAAGAACCATAGCATGAAAATTTGCTTGAGTGCGGATTCCCTTCAGTCCACAGCGTTTAGCTTCACGCATCGTACTAATCAATTCTGACATCCATTGTTGTGCTGTAGAAATATCAGGAGCAAGAGTGCGCGCAGACAGTTCATTAAACACCATCTCCAAATCCATCGCTTACTCTCCTTCCACCGCAGGTTCCAACAAAATCTCCAAGCTGTTATCCCACTCATCAAAAAAACCATCGGGCCAGCGATCGATTCGTCCGTTGCGATCGATCTTTGGCGATACTACATCAGTTTGTCCTTCTTTATTTTGACGCTGGAAGTAATGCAACTGAACATCCTTCGGGTCAAGTTGGCCAGCGTGAACAGCAAGACGAATCCCATTTAAAACATGATCGCTGTGAGTTTCTATCACAACTTGAACGCCCCCGCTAGCTGCCAAAGCTAATAATTGACCCATTTTAACTTGTCCTTTGGGGTGGAGATGTGCTTCAGGATTTTCAATTAAAATGATTGTACCAGGTGTTGATGCAAGTGCCGCTACAATAATTGGTAAAGTGTAGCTAATTCCAAATCCCACATTAGTTGCGCGGTAAGAATTACTATCTCCATAGGAATATTGAACACTCATCAAATCAACATCTGATTTGGCGTCAATTTTGAGGCGAGTACCTGGGCTTACTTCTCCCATCCACGCCTCCACTTGGTCTATCAACTCCATTGATTTTACTTGAACGTCACCTGGTTCAATCTTTGATTTTACATCAGGATGACCGAGACTACTATTAGGAATAACTTTACCCCCTTTCACAGCAAGAAAATGTGCAGTATATTCTCCTTTAATACCAAGTTGGTCGAGCTGTCGTACTTGGTAGTCCGACATTTCATTAAATGGGCGCGGCCCAATCCGTTCTGCCTGAAGGTAGTGAAAATTGTTACCGAAAAGATTCGATTGATACACTTCTGAACTAGCTTGTTCCGAATCAATGTTCAACACATCTACCTCTCTGTCATATTTGAAACGCCATACCCCCTTGCTGTTATTTCCCCAAACAATGTCAAAACCAATTAATTCCTCTTTTGCTCCCTCAAAAAGTGCGTCCTGAGCATTACCAATCTTTACTAAATCCCCATTAAGTGCCAACCCTTTTTTTGGTAATAAACCCTGTTGATAAGATTGTCTCAGCAGCAGGAGTGATTGTAATACAGAAGATTTACCAGTGCTATTTAGACCAGAAAATAAAGTTATTTTCTTGAACTCTAATAATTGATTTGCAAAAGGTTTGAAATTAAGCAAATGTAGTGAACTAATCATGCCAGCACCTCGTTAATTATTTGTTCAATTATCCTAAATCTGTACTCAATTTTGTCAGCAGCCTGAGATATAGATGTCAGAAAATCTCGATCGTTATCTACATAATAGATAAATTTTTTAATTAAATTCTGCTTTTGGTGCTTCAAGACGTTAATTTGTTCGTCGCTAAGTTGACTGAGATTAACTGACCAACATTCAAATAATGCTTTATTAATTGGATACATTTTTTTCTGATTTTGAGAAATTTTACGAAAAGCACTTTTATCGAAAATTTTTAAGGCTGCAATCATAGCTTTATTAAAGTTTTTTTCAATTAATTTTAATTGTGCTTCAGTCAGATTATTAACCTTAAATAATGCTCGACTTAAAAACACATTTCTGTTATTGTCTTTATAATCTTGATAAGATGTAAGTGTAAAGGCTAAAAAACCAAGTATAAATTCCCGATCGTCCATCCGCATTTTACGCAACTTACTCAGCTTAGTAACTTGCTGAAATTCATCAGATGTAGCAAGTTGAGCTAAAAACTTTGTTGCCTTACCGGGGTTGAGAGCATGGCGGAGTTCTTGGGGAGTCATTGGTAATCCTCCTGTATTAATGCGTTTAAAAATGTTATACTTAACTTCAGGAGGCGTACCTTTTTCTATCAAATAAACTGTCACTTGAGTTTCTTCAATTCGGCGCTGATATTTTCGTTCTATTTCATTATAAATTTTACCTTCAAAATTGGTTAAGTATTCTAATCCGCATAACCTAAGTGTTTTATCGCTCATAAATTGCTTGAGAGCAGATAGGCGCTGCAACCCATCCACAACTAACCATTTATCTTCATCAGTTGCATCTATATAAAAAGCGGGTAATGGAATCCGAATCAGGATCGACTCAATCAGTCTGCTTTTAGCGTCATCTTTCCAGATGTTTGCATGGCGCTGAAAGTCTGGTGCCAAATCAAGAGCTTCCTCGTCGATTCTTCTTAGAAGTTGCTCGATGGTTGGTTCTCTGGTGAAAATATTAATTTCATCCGGATCGTATATCAATTTGTCTTTTTCATAAGGTTCATCATCGTTATCTTCTTCTTGACTCAAATTTAAGTCATCCATCGAATCTTGGTTGGATACTTGCTGATCTGGTTGTGGCTGACTTACCATAGGGAATACTCCTTTGTGTTAACTTTTATTACAATCCCGTATTGTCCTAATAAAACTTGGATGACGAGTCGCTCCTAACAGAAAGGAACATTTGAAAATATTATCGCACAAATTCTCTCTTGTAGAGACGCTACAAACCGCATCTCTACAACTAATATCCTTACAACCGACAAGTTTGCCGCGCTCTTTCATCGTCCGGTTCTTGCCACCCAAAAGAAAAATGGCTCACCGCATTAATTTGTGGCGTCGCAGAGCGAATTGCCTGCATTTGTATTTCCAAAGACGGTCGATTTTTCAGAGATTTTCCCCAATCTCCGGCGATCGCCGGAATGATTTTTGCTCCCGGAGGTGCTAAACTCAAAGTCCGCTGCACCTGCGGTACAATGCAGCTTACATCCCCGCAATTTCCGTAAGACATCGCGTGGAATTCTACGGAAGCAGGGAACCTGTCCCAAGGCTGCAATCTCGAATCAAATCCCCCTTGATTTATCGTATTATTTCCATTAGGAAAAAACACCGCTCCTACAGGAATCCCCATCCTTTGAGCCGGTTGAATTGCCATTCCCAAAAAATCTAAAATTCCTTGGACTGCGTGAGCAACGCTCAGTTGCCAGAGGTCTTTTTGCAGAATGCCAGTATCGGGAAGCGGCCGTGTTGGTGTCGGTTTTGGTGTTGGAGTTGCAGCGTTTTGCCCGTTAGTAGCGGGAGTTTTTGAAGCAGCTCTTGATGTGGGATTCTCCCTTCGAGAAACTGGAGTTGCTACTGGTATCGGTCGCGGAATTCGCCCCTGCCAAAGAGGTTCTTGCTCGGTTGGATACTGTTTGACTACTGCTTGAACATCATTAGTATTGATAAATCCTTTAGTCAAATATCGCTGAATTAAATCTCGTCCTTGCTGATTGTTAGCTCGCTGCAAAAGAACTTGCTGGGATGCAGTGCCGTAAATCCACAAGTCTTGAACTTTGGTAGCAACTGAAGCGGGCCCGACGCCCCGTACATAGCGAATGTAGTCGAATAACATTCCTTGTGGCCGGCGCTTGACTATTTGATTTACTAGCAAAGAGTAGTCTTGCTTTGCTTGCGGATTGTAGGGATCAACAAAGGCGTGTGTGGCGTGACTTTCTCCGGTTTGGTCGTCTAAACCCGCGTCTTGAATTACTGTTAAACTTGTCTGATTTTTACCGTTGACGGCGAGGGTTTGCTGTCTGTCGGAACGCTGAGAATAGGTATAGCCAAAATTCATGGTAAATAACCAGGCGTATACTTTTAAACCTCGCTGTTTGCCTTTGGCGATCGCCTTTTCCAACAAGTCGTATTTTTCGTAGCCGCGATTTCTTAAAACGGAAGGCCAAGCAGTTGGGTTGTCCGCGACTGGGAGCAGCACTTGACCGTCGTAAAATACTTCGACATAGACTTGGTTGTAGCCTTTATTCACAACTTTGTCTAATACTCGATCGAGTTCTCCAGCTCTGACATCGCAGGGATACACACGCAGCCAAACTGCTTGGGTTTCGGGCCAAGTTTTTTGGCGGCATTCTGCTATTTCGCGCGCGTGTTTGCTCAAAACGGCAAAATATGCTTGCTGAGATTCCGGTTTTCCTGACAGCGCGGCGCGGCGCAAGTCTTCTTTTTGGTTTACCTGTTCTTTGGATAATTGGCAATAGGCTGATGTTTCGGCAAAAGCTGGTTGATTTTCGATAAACGGCAAAACAAGCTGGCCGATGAAGCTACTGCTTAAAACTGCAGTTACCGCACTTAAAAAGCGTCGCTGGTGTTGAAAATTCGCGATGCGAGTTGGTGCAATTTTCATGGGATAATTGAATGTGGTTTGATAGTAAAAATTTGGGAACGATCGCCAAAAGGCGATCGGGCTGATGCAAAACTACAAATTTTCTAATTTTTTCGGTTGACTGAGACTATTTTCGATTTGAGATTTTGGATTGCGATCGATCTGTGGAATCCAAAATCGTAAATCCAAAAGTGGTTGACTTAGTTATGGCACAAGTCGATCGCACAATGCAAATTTTATATGACCGCAATTTATGAATTGTGGCATATAAATGTCTCGTGATTTGCAAGTACGGTTAAGGACACGGCAGTGCCGTGTCCCTACAGAATATATTACAAATTAAAGATACAAATCAAAGAAACCCGATTTCTCGAAGAAACCGGGTTAAGAGAGAAAGTAATACCAACTTCCTCCTTCAACTCTCAGCAAACAAGAATTAAGATCCTCTGTTGAGAGCAGCTTCTACCTGCTGAAATTCTGACTCAAGACGCTTTTTCAACTTTTCAGGAACGGGACGGTTGGGATAGGAACTGTAATGTCCTGCCAAAGAGTTTAATGCCGTCCGCATTGTCGTGAAAGATGCGAGCTTGGTAAGAGCGGGATCGCGGCGGTATGCAGCAAAAAAATCGTTGATACTTGTGCGAGCAGCAGCTTGAGCGGCTGCTTTTTCAGGCGCGCCTTCTGGCAAAGTGAGCGCCGTTCTCAAGCTTTTCACTAATGCTAATGTGTCTTGGCCATAATCTCCACTCAGAGTGGCCGGAACATTGGTACAGCCCGCTACGCCGATGACAACAACCAATACGAGGGCTAACAGACGGGAAATGTAATTCTTCATAAGGTTTAGAAAAATGGAAGCGAAAGCGGCAATCAAAATTAACCTTTATCCTATCTCGAATTGACCTAATAATGTGAATTTTCCCCAAAATTTGTGTTGATACCATGAAACAGAAAGTTTGTCAATATTAAATTGAATATCTTAAATTTATAATTGATTGATTTGTCCGCTAACGACGGAGAGAATTTGGGTTTGTCGCAGCCACTGACTGTCAAAAGCGCCTAGGTGAGTTGTAGTAATCAGAGTTTGAAATCGTTCTTGAATTGTTTCTAAAAGTTGATTTTGGCGGCTCAGATCGAGTTCTGCAAGTACGTCGTCGAGCAATAGTAAAGGGGCTTCGCCGACGACTTCTTCAATAAGCTGCAATTCGGCTAATTTTAACGCTAATACCAGAGTTCGTTGCTGACCTTGGGAGGCGTATTGACGAGCTGGGGTATTGTTAATGGTAAATGTAATATCATCGCGGTGGGGGCCGACTAAAGTGGTTCCTTGAAACTGTTCGGCGATCGCCCTTTGTTGAATTTTCTCTAAAAATGCTTGCCGCACTCCTTCGAGATTGTAGGAAGCGATTAATTCCGAGCTTACTTCAATATTAGCATCGTATTTCACATCTAAAATTTCTGCTGAACCGCTAATTGAACCGTGCCAATTTCGAGCTAAAGGCATCAAGCGCTCCAAAATTCGATCGCGCCTGCGAATCACCCGAGCCCCCGCTGTCGCCAACTGCGCGTCCCACAAAGCTAATTCTGAACTGGGAATGGGGGATTGGGAGTTGGGAATTGGTAAGTCTTCTTTATTTTCCTGTTCAGGAATTTCGGGTGCAATAAATCGCATTTTGTCAAAACTTTCGGAAAATTCCGCTTTCCTGATTTCTTTAGAACGTTTCAACAGAGCGTTTCGCTGGCGCAAAATTTGGTTGTACTGCTGCAAAATGTGAGCGTAAATCGGTTCTAACTGGATGACTAGCCGATCGATCCAATTGCGCCTTCCTTCGGGCCCGCCGCGCACTAAGTCCAAATCCAAACAAGAAAATTGCACGACATTTAAGACGCTCAAAAAGTCTAAATGGCGGCGCAGCGGTTCGCCGTTGAGCTTGCAGGTGCGGCGCGCCGCTTGGCGCAGAGTTAAGGATAAGTCGATCGATCCCGTGAAGCGATCGAGTGTAGCATCAATTTGCCCGATCGGCTTTGAGTCGAGTATTAAATCGCGATCGCGCCCTACCCGGTGGCTTTTTAACGTGGAAAGCAATTCCACTGCTTCTAATAAGTTAGATTTTCCTTGAGCGTTATTTCCTACTAAAATAGTTTTGGGAGCGTCAAATGCTACCTTTTGATCCAAGTAGTTCCGAAACTGCCGCAGGTGCAGTGTTTTCAAATACATAATATTGGTAATTAGTAATTAGATGTTTGTAGTGAGGACTTTAGTCCGCAGAATTTGATGCGGACTGAAGTCCGAACGATCGAACCTACAAGGAGATGTTTGATCGTTCGGACTTTAGTCCTCTGATTGGATGCGGACTGAAGTCCGAACGATCGAACCAAGTATCGACATATCCTACTATTTGCGAGCTTTGTACAAGCGCACGAACAGTTTTTCCATTTCGATCCAGACAAACATCAGGGCGCTGAAACCGAAGCAAACCAGCAATTCAAAGGGGGACAAATAGTGAGTCCCGAAAAATGCTCTCAGCGGCGGAACGTAAATCAGCATTAATTGCAAACCAGTAGTCACAATCACAGCTCCCCAAACAAAAATGTTAGTGAAGGGATTTAACTCGATAGTTAGCTGAGTGTTAGACCTAATGGCGATCGCGTGACCCATTTGTGCCAAACAAAGAGTTGTAAACACCATTGTTTTCCAAGCCTCGCGGTCTCCGACATGGTTGGGGTTTGTGGTATATCCGTAAGCCCAGGACATCATCGCGATCGTCAAAATTGCAAAAATAATCCCGATCCGAATCATGTAAGAACCCAAACCCCGCGCAAAAATACTTTCTCGCGGACTGAAAGGAGGCTTTCTCATCACGTTCGGTTCGGCAGGTTCCACGGCCAAGGCCAAAGCGGGAACGCCATCTGTTACTAAGTTCATCCACAAAATTTGCAGCGGCGTCAGCGGCACTCCTCCCAAACCCATTAAAGGTGCGGCCGCAATTGTCAAAACTTCGCCGATGTTGCTGCCCAAAATGTACTTAATAAAGCGGCGAATGTTAGTATAAACCACTCGCCCTTCTTCAGCGGCGGCGACAATAGTTGCGAAGTTGTCGTCGAGGAGCACCATATCGCTAGCTTCTTTGCTGACATCGGTGCCGGTAATCCCCATTGCGATGCCGATATCGGCTTGTTTCAAGGCGGGGGCGTCGTTAACGCCGTCGCCGGTCATCGCTACAAATTCGCCTAAACTTTGCAAAGCTTGGACGATGCGTAATTTGTGTTCGGGGGAAACGCGGGCGTAAACGCTAACCTGTTTGACTTCCAGTTTGAGTTCTTCTTGGCTGAGCTTTTCTAATTGTTGACCGGTGAGAACTCGATCGCCCTCTGTGGCAATTCCTAAATCGTAAGCGATCGCTTTTGCAGTCAACTGGTGGTCTCCTGTAATCATCACCACCCGAATCCCTGCATCGCGGCACTTTACCACAGCTTCGCGCACTTCCGGGCGCGGGGCGTCCAGCATACTGACGAGTCCCAGCCAAATCATGTCTTGTTCGCTGGTTTCCTCAGAACCGGAGGGCGGCACGTTTTCCCAGAGTTTGTAGCCAAATCCGAGGACTCGCAAACCTGCGCTTGCCATGTTGTTGTTTTCGGCGAGGATGCGATCGCGCATTTCCTGGCTTAAAGGTTGTACTCGATCGCCGACTATAATGCCTTTGCAACGCTCCAAAGTCAACTCTGGAGAACCTTTGGTCAGCATCAAATAATTGGATTGCTGTCCGTTTTCGGAGGGAAATCCCGAATGGCCCGATCGACCAGGCACTTCGCAAATCACGCTCATCCGCTTGCGTTCGGAAGAAAAAGGAAACTCCGCCGTCCGCTGTAGCAATTGAGACTGTTTTTCCTTATAAATGCCTGCTTTTCCCGCTAAAGAAAGCAGAGCTCCCTCCGTGGGGTCGCCCAAAATCTTCCATTCTTGCTCTTCGTGCTGCAACACTGCGTCGTTGCAAACTGCACAAGCAATTAATAAAGATTCGAGTTCTGGATATTCTTCTAAATTATTGATTGGGGCTGAGGTATGGCGATCTGTAAAATCTCCGATCGGGGCATAGCCGTCGCCTCCAATGCCGATCGTGCAGTCGCCAGTAGACACTAGCTGAACTACCATTTTATTTTGAGTCAGAGTACCTGTTTTGTCGGAACAAATGGTAGTAACTGAACCCAAAGTTTCGACAGCCGGAAGTTTGCGAATCAAGGCGTTTCGCTTCACCATCCGCCTAGTTCCGAGTGCCAAAGTGACTGTCACGACTGCTGCGAGTCCTTCGGGAACCACAGCCACAGCCATGCTGAGAGAAACTTCTAACAGTTCTTCAAACCTGCTGGTATCGAAACCGATGCCGCCGTTTTTGAAGGTAATCATGCCGCCGATGACGACGACTGCGACTAAGCCTAGGGCACCGGAGACTAAAACATTTCCCAACTGGCCCATTCGCTGCTGTAAGGGAGTTGGTTCGCTTTCTACTGACTGAAGCATGGCGGCAATTTTGCCCAGTTCAGTTTGCATTCCGGTGTTGGTGACGATCGCCTTAGCCCGTCCCTGAACAACTTCTGTACCCTGAAAAATCAGGTTGAGCCGATCGCCCAAGGAAGCATCTTCAGCAAGTTCGAGCTCGGCTTGCTTGGTAACTGCTAGAGCTTCTCCCGTCAAAGCAGATTCTCTGACTTGCAAGTTAGAAGCTTCGATCAAGCGTCCGTCTGCTGCTATTTTTACCCCAGCCTCTAACAGCATCACGTCTCCGGGTACGAGTAAAGACGCTGCTATTTCCGAAGTTTTGCCGTCCCGCAGGACTCTGACTAGGGGGGAAGCGAGGTTTTTGAGGGCTGCGAGGGCTTTTTCAGCACTTTGCTCTTGGAAATAGCCGAGAATGCCGTTGAGTATGACGATCGCAAAAATGGCGATCGCATCTTTGGGAAAAGTATTCGATTTGATGTCTAAGAATGCAGAAACCACGGCCACACCCATCAGCATTACCAACATAATGTTGGTGAACTGATCGACAAAAATCGACCACGGACTGCGGCCTCCTGTTTCTTCTAGTTCGTTGGGGCCGTATTGCTGCAAGCGTTCTGACACCTGTTGGCTGCTCAAGCCAGCGTCTTTGTTGCTGTTTAGCTGCTGGAGAGTTTTGTCAATTGCTACGGTGTGCCAAGAAGAGGGAGAATTTGAAGACATAAATTACGATCGAGCATGGGGCAATTGGGCGACGGAGGCCGGACAGCTACAGCCGATGGATGTGGCTGATGGCAGTGAGAGAGTTTTTAGTTTTGAGTTCTGAATAAAAAACTGCTTAACTTGAGACAAGTATTGGGCCCCGGTTCGATGTCGTCCCGGAGGAAGTTTTCAACTTCACTGCGTCTGGTGGCTCTCTCGCGCCGTTTGTAGACCTACCGCTGATAGCACTTATCCACCTTAACTAAAAATTAGCCATTTCTTCGGCTTTTAACCTAGCCCCCAACGGCTGAGTTTTGTCTTTAAATGGTGATATTTGGGGCAAAAGCTTTTGTTGTGGCGATCCCCAGCGCAATCTGTTGGATTGTACCCACACCGAATTCACTCTTGCGTCCTGCATTGGGCAGAAGTTTTGTTTTTTTCCGATTCCCCCTCTCTTCTTTTAGCAAAACTTTAATTTAGTTAACTTTTCTTAATAATTCCGGTTGGCCTGAGAAAGCCAACAGGGGCGATCGGCAGACCGGACAATTCGGGGCCCCGGCAAAGCGGATTTCTCAGGGGCGATCGAACCAAACTCTAGGCTTAAGCTGTACAGCATTTAAATTGTATATTTCTCCCGGCGTATTCCCCAATCCTCGAACCCTCGAACCCTCGAACCCTCGAACATCGCTGATACTTAGCGCTGCAACGGTCAGCATCTACCGCAGGGAGGACATTTGCCCGCACTCAGCCAACCCCGATTTACCTTCTAAGAGAGATAAGCTTCTGTAATAATTTGTAATAAACAAACGCAGGCGAGCATTGTATAAAGGTTATCAGAAGGTTGAAACGACAGGCCAAAGTTAACAAAAACACTGATTGACAAGGTTTGTCGCATCTCATAAAAGGTGTAAAATTTTCTAAGGTTTCTTAAACGTCCGTTGCAGTGTCACAATAGTACAGGTAGCGGAAAGGGAGAGAAGGAGCCGGCGCCTCGCAGTAGCGGGCGTCAAAATTCAACCCTTGCAGGCTTAGCGGCCTGAACAAATTTAACTTAACGGTTTTATACCGCCACCAAACTCAATTAACTCAAGTAGGAGAGTTCTTTCATGTTTGACGCATTTACAAAAGTAGTTTCCCAAGCTGACGCCCGCGGCGAATTTTTGGCCACCGGCCAACTTGATGCCTTGAGCCAAATGGTTGCAGAAAGCAACAAGCGCATGGATACAGTCAACCGCATCACCAGCAACGCTTCCAGCATTGTTGCCAATGCAGCTCGCTCGCTTTTCGCTGAGCAGCCTCAGTTGATCGCCCCAGGCGGCAACGCATACACCAGCCGCCGCATGGCAGCTTGCTTGCGCGACATGGAAATCATCTTGCGCTACGTCACCTACGCGATTTTCGCAGGCGACGCCAGCGTACTTGATGACCGTTGCTTGAACGGCCTTCGCGAAACCTACTTGGCATTGGGAACACCGGGCGCTTCTGTAGCAACCGGCGTTCAAAAAATGAAAGAAGCCGCTTTGGCGATCGCTAACGATCCTAACGGTGTAACTCGTGGAGATTGCAACTCCTTAATGTCTGAAGTCGGCAGCTACTTCGATCGCGCCGCTTCCGCAGTAGGCTAAACCCCAGCCATTGCAACCAAATTTGTCAAGTAGCGCAAGCGCTCTTACAAACCGCATTCGTACAAAAAAACCGCAAACATTAGGGAGAAAGCAAAACCATGAAAACCCCATTGACTGAAGCAGTCACAGCAGCCGATTCTCAAGGCCGCTTCTTGAGCAGCACCGAAATCCAAACAGCTTTCGGTCGTTTCCGCCAAGCAACCGCCAGCTTAGAAGCAGCCAAAGCTTTGACAGCCAACTCTCAACGCTTGATCGACGGTGCAGCCCAAGCAGTGTACAACAAATTCCCGTACACCCAACAAATGCAAGGCCCCAACTACGCTTCTACCGCAACCGGTAAAGCAAAGTGCGCCCGCGACATCGGCTACTACCTCCGCATGGTCACCTACTGCTTAGTTGCAGGCGGTACCGGCCCAATGGATGAGTACCTGATTGCAGGCATCGACGAAATCAACCGGACATTTGAATTGTCCCCTAGCTGGTACGTTGAAGCTCTCAAGTACATCAAAGGCAACCACGGCCTGAGCGGCGACCCCGCAGTAGAAGCTAATTCCTACCTCGACTACGCAATCAACGCCCTGAGCTAGATTTGCGTGATGCCCGGAAATGTAAGCTGCTGTTAGCTAGAGTGTTAGCGGTTGTATACAATTCCGGGCATCTGCGATCTAAGCCTAGTTTTGCAAATACTTTTTTTAGAAGTTTTCAGTTTTTTAAAGCAAAAAGGGAGAAGCGAAGATGGCGGGATTAGGTGCAGCCGAAAGATTGGGAATAAAAGCATTTGAAGAAGCGGGACGGGTAGAACTGCGCCCCCACTGGACGCAAGACGATGCCAAAGCAGTAATTCGCGCGGCTTACAGTCAAGTTTTCGGCAACGAGTATTTAATGTCGAGCGAACGAGTTACCAGCGCTGAATCTCTGCTAATGCAAGGACAGATTTCAGTTAGAGATTTTGTGCGGTCAATTGCTCAGTCCGAAACTTATCGGAAAAAGTTTTTTTACCCGAACTCGCAAACGCGGTTAATCGAGCTTAATTACAAGCATTTGTTGGGCCGCGCTCCTTACGACGAGTCGGAAATTGCTTTCCACGTTGATTTGTACAATGCCGAAGGCTACGAAGCTGAAATCAATTCTTACATTGACTCAGTAGAGTATCAAGAAAATTTTGGCGAAAGTGTAGTGCCTTACTATCGCGGTTTCTCGACTCAAAGAGGTCAAAAAACCGTCGGTTTTAACCGGATGTTTCAACTGTACCGGGGTTTTGCTTCGAGCGATCGATCGCAAAACCAAACCCAAGCGCGGCTGACTTGGGAAGTCGCCAGAAATACGGCTTCGCCCATCTACACCGCAGGTAGCGGACAAGCTCTCGCTGGCGGTGCCGGCGGTTCTCGCGGACAACTCTACCGAGTCACCGCCATGCAAGGTTCGGCTAAGTTTGCACCTCAAGTGCGGCGGACTACCACCGAATATCTCGTACCTTACGAGCAACTTTCGAGCCGCTTGCAGCAAATCAACAAACGGGGCGGCAAAGTGGTAAGCATTACCGCAGCCTAAAATACATCTGCCTGCAAAAATTGGATTTAATAGGTAAGGTGCACAATGTGCACCCTACACTTATTGTTTTTTCGCAAGCGACCTAGTTTTCAAGTACAACAAAACTTTCAATTTACACTCATAAATTTAGGAGAAATTCTGGTGGCTATTACGACAGCAGCGTCCAGGCTGGGAACATCCGCATTGAGCGATGCGCCAAGAGTAGAATTGCGCCCAAACTACACCAAAGATGACGTAGAAACAGTAATTCGCGCCGTTTACCGTCAGTTGTTGGGCAACGATTATTTGATGAAATCCGAGCGCCTGACAAGTGCTGAATCTTTGCTGCGAGATGGCAGTTTAACGGTGCGAGAATTTGTGCGCGCCGTGGCAAAATCGGAACTGTACAAAACTAAGTTTTTGTACAGCAGCTTCCAAACTCGGACGATCGAACTAAACTACAAACACCTGCTCGGTCGCGCTCCCTACGACGAATCAGAAGTAGTCTATCACTTAGATTTGTATCAAACAAAAGGCTACGAAACTGATGTTGATTCTTACATCGATTCAGTAGAGTATCAAGAAAACTTTGGCGAGAGCATCGTCCCTTACTACCGCGGCTTTAACACGCAGCGGGGTCAAAAAACCGTCGGTTTTACCCGGATGTTTCGCTTGTATCGCGGCTACGCAAACAGCGATACATCTCAACTAGAAGGCAATAACTCCCGCTTAGCTGTCGAACTCGGCACCAACAGCGCCACCGCAGTAGTCGGGCCATCCGGCGGTAATGAAGGTTGGGCATACCGGCCTTCAGCGCAAAACGTGACTCCTAGCAGCGGTTTCGGCGGCGCGGCGGCTTACGGCAAAGAAGGAAGACTGTTCCGCGTGGAAGTGTCAGGAATTCGCACGGGTGGCTATCCCAGCGTGCGTCGCAGCAGCAAAGCGTTTATCGTACCTGCTGATGATTTGTCTTCGCAAATGCAGAAATTTCAACGCATGGGCGCGAAAATCGCCAGCATTACTCCAATTTAGTTATTAGTTATTGGTCGTTGGTTATTGGTTATTAGAAGAGTGACAATGCCCAATGCCCAATGCCCAATGCCCAATGCCCAATGCCCAATGCCCCATTACTAAGAAGCTTATGTTCGGTCAAATTGTAGCTGGAAAAAGTGGGAATACAGCCTCTGGCGGTCGCTGTTTTCGGTACGAAGTTGTTGGCTTGCGCCAAAGCGATGATACGGAAAAAATGGATTATTCGATTCGATCGAGCGCGAGTACATTTGTCACCGTGCCGTACAATCGGATGAATCAAGAAATGCAGCGGATTACTCGCATGGGTGGGAAAATTGTGAACATTCATCCTTTAAGTGCGATCGCAGAATCATCGCATGAATCAGCCCATGAATCAGCCCATGAATCATCGGGTGATAACTAATAGTTTGGTTGTAGGAGCGATTAAAATCGCTCCTACAAAAGCTAGAAGGGGCGATTGAAATCGCCGAGTTTCCCCAACCCGCCGCTTTTGGCGGGTTTTGTCTCGTGTAGTAGGGATTTCAATCGCCAAGTTTCCCTAATAACTAATAACTAATAACTAATAACTAATAACTATGGATTTTTACGAATCAGATTCACCGCCGGCGAATGCAGCTAGCGGCGAGTCTTTAACATTAGAAGTGGCGATCGCAAATTTGCACTCCCAAGATTACAGTCTCCGTTATTATGCGGCTTGGTGGGTTGGCAGGTTTAGAGTCAAGGAACCGGAAGTTATTGCAGCTTTGATTGATGCTTTGCAAGCAGAATCAGAACAAACAAAAATAGGCGATTATTCCCTACTCCGAAATGCGGCCCGGGCGCTGGGAAAATTGGGCGATAAACAAGCGTTACCGGCGCTGGTTCGCTGTTTGGAATGCGCGGATTATTACGTGCGAGAAGCGGCGGCTCAAGCTCTAGAGATGCTGGGCGATCGCGATTCTATTCCACCGCTAATGCAGCTCTTAGATGGAGGAATTTCTGCGGCGGTGCGCGTGCCGGGAAAATCGCATCTAGTGCAGCCTTATGATTCGGTAATTGAAGCTTTGGGAACGCTGCAAGCTGTAGAAGCCCTACCGTTAATTAAACCTTTTTTAGAACATTCTGTGGAGCGGGTGCAGTACGCTGCGGCGCGGGCGATGTATCAGTTGACTGGGGAATCGGTTTACGGAGAGCGGTTGGTAACTGCTTTGAATGGGGATAATTTGCAGTTGAGACGATCGGCTTTAATGGACTTGGGGGCGATCGGCTATTTGCCCGGAGCTCAAGCTATCTCTGAAACATTAGCAGAAAATAGCATGAAATTGATTGCGCTCAAAGGAGTTTTGGAGCATCACCTCGATCGCCAAGCATCTCTATCTTTGTCAGATGAAGCTATCCGCGTGATGAACTTAATGGATAGCCTTTTGTAAATAGTCCAGCGAACTTTGATAGCAAATTTTTTTAAATTTATGCAGCAGTATAAGTTATCGTTGAGATACAAAGGCTATCTGCATCCAGTGGGCTAGAACATTATGCGGCTTCGCTCGATCGCGTCAGTAGTAGTTGCCAGATTGTGTATTGGTGTTTAACATTAAGTCAGAATGTGCAAACTGAAACACATTGAGGATTATTTATGGTTCAGATCGATCGGTCGAATACCGCGATCGTTTGGCTAGATTTGTATACGGTTGCTCAGAGACATCAATCGGGATTAGTCAATGCGATCGAAGAACAAATCAAATCCTGGAAGTCAAATTCCGACTTTGTATCGGCTAGCGTGCATCAAAGCTTAGATGGGGTTCGCGTCTTCACTTACAGTCAATGGCAACCCAAGTTCGATCGGCGCAGTTTGCAGCCTCCAGTGGTGTTAAGTGAGTTTTTTCCGCCCGACTCAGTGCAGTTAGAGGTGTCGGCAAGTAAATCGATATCGGTAGAAGTTGAGATTGTTGTGGGAGAGCGCATTACCCATCTGGCGGAGTTTCGGATGATGCCCTCGAATCAACCGGAGATGGTGAAGCGAACGACGACGGAACTCGATCGAGCAATGAATAATTCACCAGGACTTATATCGGCAACGTTTCATCGCAGTTTAGACGGAACCCGGATGTTCAATTACGGACAGTGGGAGAGTCAAGAGGCGTTTGAAGCAATTTTGAAGCAAGCAGGATTTAATCCAGACAAACCCTATTGGGAAGGATTAGCACGAAACGAGTTTCATCTCTATCATGTCGTCCACTCGGAGGTTTCAAATGCCCATTGTTAATCAAGTTAATGGCTTACTAGCTGAGTTCGCCATATTTCCTGTAGAACCTGAGAGCCAAGCAAGTTTAGTAGAATACGTAATTCAAAATATCGAGTCTGTTCTCAAACACAAGGAAGGATTTGCCTCTGGTTCAGTTCTCCGTAGCCGTGATGGATTGCGAGTTACAAGCTATGTTCAATGGGCGGATCGAGAATCTTATGCGGCTACTCAACCCTTCACAGATTTTGCACTTCCAGATGTTCACCTGTTTGAAATCTTTGCCGCAGAACCTAAAGATAGCGAGTTGCATCTCTCGCCGAGCATGGATGGACTTATCAACTTCGGAATTTTCAAGATGAAGCAGCCCGAAAATCAGCCTCGGTTTATTGAGTTATTTCGACAGGCACTTGAGATGGTGTCAGGACAAGCGGGACTGATTTCAACCCATGCTCACCGCAGTTTGGATGGATGGCGTTGCATCAATTTTGGACATTGGCGATCGCTAGAAGAGTATACAGCGATGGATTCAAACCGCCCGTTCTCTCCCATTTTTGGAGAAATGCTCGACTTAGCGAATAACGAGTACCAGAAGACATTGCATGAAGTAGTTTTCACCACTTGATTAGTTATTAGACTTCTTCCAAAAATAGTTAGGACGTTGCTCCCAGCAGCGTCCCAAAATTTGATTAAAAGGACTGAGGCAAGAAATCTATTATTTTGAGACAAGGTAAGCAATCGTAGCACAACGTTCCCGATCGCCAAACGCAGATAACTTTTGCAAATTATCGTCTGTTCATAGACTGCCAAAGTCGGAACAAGCAATAGAGATCGACTTCAAGGATTCTCGCAGAAAACCGGGTTTCTGGCTATCCGTGCATAATTCATATATTCTTAAAATTAGCAATCTTCAACCTCAAATTGTTTGTAAACCAGTTGTAAATACTATAAGTAAATGGCATTAGAACTAATTCGCGCTGTCGAACAAGCAGATTCTTCCGAAGGCTTGTTAAACGCAGTCAAAGCACTGGCTGCTGCTGAATCGAAAGAGGCAATTCCTACCTTAATTACAGTGCTCGGCTACAACAACCCAGGCGCCGCTGTTTCCGCCGTTGACGGACTGATTAAACTCGGAGAAGCTGCGGTGCTGCCGCTGCTAGAACAGCTTGATGGCTACAATTACGGTGCGAGAGCTTGGGCGGTTCGAGCAATGGCTGGAATAGGCGACCCCAGGGGTTTGGAGGTTTTGCTCGATGCGGCAACGAATGACTTTGCTTTGAGCGTGCGACGGGCTGCTGTTAAGGGTTTGGGAACGATTTGCTGGGAACTTATGCCCGCAGAGCAAGTTTTAGAGGCTCAAAATCGGGCTGTTAAAACGCTGCTACAAGCGTCCCAAGACCCAGAATGGGTGGTGCGCTACGCAGCAGCGGGGGGTTTGCAAGCTTTGGCGGGTGCGGCTGTTAAACCGGATTGGTTAGGGGAAGTTTCGGTAAGGCTTGACGAAATAGCCCAAAGCGATGAAACTACTTCTGTGAGAGCCCGGGCCATGCTAGCCAAACAAAGATTGTCACTTGGCTAGGGTGAGGGCGATCGTCTCTTCCAAGTCCCCTTGACTGAGAGTGGTTAATATAAAAACTTCTTGTACGGTTGTGCCCTGTCTGGCAATGATTTTAAATCCCCCGCGGATAGGTACTGATACTCTTAATGTCATGCGGGGGATGTGTCCTTTAACTTTGTTGATGACGCCAGGCGTAACGGTTTGAATGCCCATTTTTAGAGTCAGGCGCTGTAAAATTGGTATTAAACCGGGTAGGTGGGTAGAGTGATTCCAAACTAGGCGGCCTTTGGGTTGTGCGTTCATAATTTTTTAACCAAATTCAACATACCCAGTCTAAGCCACCTCTGGCTGGAACCAATTGGAAATTCCTCAACTTATGTATCAATAACGTTACTGTGCGTGTTATTGCGAGCAAAGCGACGCAATCTCAAACTTATATTTTTGATTCCTGGCGCGCAAGCTGAGATTTGATGGCGCAGAATTGTCCTGTACTTTTTGATGTTGCGGGTTGGTAACTGTCGGCTTTTCTAGTTGAGTTGCGATCGCCCCAAGTATTTCTGCGACGCTGCAAGGTTTCTTGAGATAGCCGTCTGCTTTTAGTTCCAGGGCTTTTTCCATTTCTGAGGCTGTCATAAAAATAAACGGAATGCTGGCGGTTGCAGGGTGCGATCGCAAAGCTGCGAATACTTCAAAACCGTTGAGTTCTGGCATCATCACATCGGACAAAATTAAATCGGGAATTTGGGCGGCGGCTAACTGGATACCAACTTGTCCGTTTTCCGCGCCGACAGCTTCAAAACCGCGCGATTCCAGAAGTTCTAATACGGTTTCTCGGATTAAGTTATCGTCTTCAATTACTAATATTTTGGTCATTTTTGTTACTTTTTTGTTGGCTTTATTTTTAGTTGTATGTTAAATTTATATCACCCGTATTATCATAAATTCAAGTGGGCTATTGCAGCTACCCAGTTTTCCCAGCCCCGAAGCGATCGCACTCGCTCAAAATCTTTCATAAATCAATAAAACAGTTAGGGAAAAATATCATGAAATTTATCAGCCCAAAAACAGACTTTGCCTTCAAAAAAATCTTTGGTTCCACCGACAGCCAAGACATCCTCATCAGTTTCTTAAATGCTCTAATTTACGCCGGTGAGCCAATCATCCAAGACTTGCAAATTATTGACCCTTACTCGGCTGCTACCGTTAGCGGACTCAAAGATAGTTATTTGGATGTCAAAGCTCGAATTACCGGCGACAAGACGGTAATTATTGAAATGCAAGTTTTGAATGTAGCTGCTTTTGAAAAACGAGTCGTCTACAATCTAGCCAAAACCTATGCCAACCAACTCAAAATCAGAGATGGTTATCCGAGATTAAAACCAGTAATTGCTTTGACGATTACTGATTTTGAAATGTTTAAAGAACAGCCGGATGTTATTTCTCATTTTGTGTTTAAAGAAAAAGAGAAACTATTTGATTATCCCCATCTCCAAGTAGAAATGTTTTTTGTCGAGTTGCCGAAGTTCAAAAAAGAGTTAAACGAACTCACAACTTTGACGGATAAATGGATTTATTTTATGAAGCACACTCCCGATCTAGAAACAATTCCCGCCACAATGGAAACAGTTCCAGAACTAGAAAAAGCTTTTCAAATTGCCAATGAGGCTAACTTAAGCTTGAAAGAGTTCCAGGATATGGAAGCCCAAGAAGCGGCGATCGAAGAACAGCGGGGAATAGTTTCTAGAGGTATAGAAGAAGGTTTGGAGCGAGCTAGGGCTCAATTGATGCAAGCGGGCCGTCAAGAAGGCATTCAAGAAGGCATTCAAGCAGGCATTCAAGCAGGCCGTCAAGAAGGGATTCAAGAAGGCATTCAAGCAGGCCGTCAAGAAGGAATTAAAGCAGGTCAAAGAGCATTAATTATGCGGATGCTGGAGCGACGTGTAGGAGCAGTAAATCCCGATGTAGTTTCGCGGATTGGGGAATTATCGGTTGAGCAATTAGAGAGTTTGGTAGAGGAGGTAGTCGGATTTTCTAGTTTATCCGATTTAATGGTTTGGTTGGATAGAGCAGAATAAGAGATCGATCGCTGTTAGGTTTTTTTAGGTCGATCGACTTATAAACAGCCATATTTACAAAAATCCGCCGATCGGGTAAAATAGAGCTTGGTTTATCGCGATTTGTTGAGGAAAAGGATATGTCAGAATTTCTAGACTTTCTCAGACATCAGTTTGCTTACATTGCCATTGGCGAATTTAAACCAGGAAAATTTAAAGAAGCAGAACAACTTTTTGCCAAAGCCGTTGCAACTTATGCTACAGGTTTTAAGGGAGCATACTTGCTGCAATTGCCGAATACAGACAAAGGTATTGCCATCATTTTCTGGGAAAGCGTAGAAGAAATGGCCGCCAATCAAAGCGAAGCTTATCAGGAAATATTGAAGCAGATGACGCCTTTGTTTGCGAAAATTCCCGATACTGATGTTTATGAAATCGTCAGTGAAATTAAGCCAAAAAATGAATGATTAAAAATTCTGCAATCGGCGCGTCATTCCCATACCCATCGGCGTTTTTCGCCCAACTCCGCTGTAAAGCGCAAAATCTGCTAAAGCATTAATTTGCTTAATCGCAACCGGATTAACATCTCCCATGATTCGGTAACTAACATCGCCGACGCAGCCAATAAATTTACTGCGAGAATCCGTACAAACTTCAGTTCGGATATCGAAAAAACTGGGGAAAATAGCTTCGGTGAAAGTAGGTTGGATCGCAATTGGGCTGTACTTGTTCCAACGATTTGCCAAACTCCCAAAAACACTTTCTCTACTTGGCATAGCACTATCGTATACGCCTTGCCGAAAATTAGTAGGAGTGCAAAAAGTAAAAGCAATGACGCGCTCAGTTTCCGAAGCTCGATCGAACAATTCGGTATAAGTGCAAGAATTTACCCAAGGCTGGTTCGATTGCGGTTCGCTGACAATATCAGTCACGTACAAATCTGTCGGGCCCAGATGCCAAGGGTTCTCGAAATTGAGTTGCTGCCAAAGTTGAGTTAGCCGATCGAACAAACTGTCATCCAGTAGAGAAATTCGCCACCAAATCGGCGTATTTTCGCGAATTGCTTGCTTTTGTTCCCACTGTAGGGCCTGGGAAATTGTGCGCGAAGCAGTCGGCAAAATTCTTTTTTGTGTCTGTGTGCTGCTTTTGTAAGCCTCTTTTGTGCTTACTTGGAAAAAGCTTAAAGTGAAAGCTTTTTCATTAGATTGGTCGTGCAGGTACGCGCTCAAATCGCTGTCTACAGCACTCACTAAGTTGAGAAATAAAGCGTGAAGGTGCCGTCCGGTTAAAAACTGAGATGGAATTGGTGCAACTGGCCGCAGGTTTAAAACAAGGCTGTGGGGCATTTTAAAATTATAGTTTACATTTTTAGATACCCGACTGAGCAGAAGTTGTCGGGTATCTGGGTATTCTGTTGTGAATTTTTAGGCGATCGTAATTTCGGGCGACAAATAAACGTCTTGAATGGCGTTAAACAATTTTACACCTTCTTCAAAGGGACGCTGAAAAGTTTTGCGGCCGGAAATTAAGCCGCAGCCGCCAGCGCGTTTGTTGATGACCGCCGTGCGAATTGCCTCTGCAAAATCGGTTTTTCCCGAAGCACCGCCGGAATTAATTAAACCCATCCTGCCCGCATAACAGTTGAGGACTTGATAGCGAGTGAGATCGATCGGGTGATCCGTCGTCAAATCAGAATAAACCCGCTTGTCGGTTTTGCCGTAACTGCGATCGCTAGCTTTAGCAACTGCTTCGTAGCCGTTGTTGCATTCGGGCAATTTCTGTTTGATAATGTCAGCTTGAATTGTCACTCCCAAGTGATTTGCTTGACCAGTCAAATCAGCGGCCAGGTGATAATCTTTGTCTTGTTTAAAGATGTCGTTGCGGAGATAGCACCACAGAATTGTTGCCATTCCGTATTCGTGAGCGTGGGCAAAAGCTTGACTGACTTCTTGGATTTGTCGCGTCGATTCTGGGGAACCAAAATAAATTGTTGCTCCAACTGCAACTGCTCCCAAATTCCAAGCTTGTTCCACAGATGCAAACATGATTTGGTCGTATTGATTGGGATAAGTCAGCAATTCATTGTGATTTAGTTTGAGAATGAAAGGGATTTTGTGCGCGTATTTGCGAGATACGCTTCCCAAAACTCCTAGGGTTGTCGCGACTGCATTGCATCCCGCAGAAATTGCTAGTCTGATGATGTTTTCGCTGTCAAAATAGATGGGATTTGGGGCGAAAGAAGCGCCCGCCGAGTGTTCGATTCCTTGGTCTACGGGCAGGATGGATAAATAGCCAGTATTTGCCAAGCGTCCGCTAGAATAGAGTTGCTGAAGCGATCGCAAAACTTGAGGAGAGCGATCGCTCCCTGCGAAAATGCGATCGACCCAATCCGGACCAGGGAGGTGCAACAAATCTTTAGAAATTTTCGCTTGATGGGTAAGCAAGTCTTCCGCTTCGTCGCCTAGCCAAGATTCGATGGAACTGGGAACAGATAGTGTTGCTGTCATGCAGATTTCCCTCAATTTTAATTGCAGGCTGATGATTGCAGACATTAGCCTTGCTAATATTGTAGCGAAAAAATCATATTTTTCATCTTGGCAAAGATCGACCGAGTTTTTAATAAGATTAGAGACAAAAACAACTGGACGAGTTACCCTAGAATAAGCAGGCGGCTCAGCAGCAGCTAAAGTACCAGCGATCGCCATCGATTCGATTCACAACTTTGCCATCAAAATGTCACATACTTACTTTGATTCTGAAAACGGTCACAAATCCTTCGAGATGCCCGGTGCTCGGCCGCATTACAACCCGGATCGCCCCGGTCAAGTAGAGCATATTTTCCTCGATTTAGTGCTGGATATTCCCAAACAAAGTTTTCGCGGTACTTGCAGCATCCGCATTAATCCAGTCCGCAGCGGTATTGACAAATTAACCTTAGATGCTGTAAATCTAAAAATTAAATCCGTAAAAGTCGGCGACACCGAGCAAACTTTCGAGTGCGACGGCGAATTCCTCCAAATTCAACTGCACGAACCCACAGAAGCGTACGAACCGATTACAATTGCGATCGAATATTCGGTCGAAAAACCCCAGCGCGGCCTCTATTTTGTCGGCCCGGACAAACACTATCCCGACAAACCAACACAAGTTTGGACTCAAGGCGAAGACGAAGATTCCCGCTTCTGGTTTCCCTGCTTTGACTATCCCGGACAACTCGCTACTTCGGAAATTAGAGTGCAAGTTCCGAAACAATTTTTTGCTATTTCCAACGGCGAATTAATTAGCACAAAAACCGACGGCGACGATAAAATTTATCACTGGTCGCAACAACAGGTTCACCCCACGTATTTGATGACTTTGGCTGTGGGAGATTTTGCCGAAATTAAAGATGAATGGAACGGCAAACCAGTTAATTATTACGTCGAAAAAAGCCGCGAAGCAGACGGTAAGCGCAGCATGGGCAAAACGCCTCAAATGATTGAGTTTTTCTCTCAAGCCTTCGGATATCCTTACCCTTTTCCCAAATACGCTCAAGTCTGCGTCGATGATTTCATCTTCGGCGGCATGGAAAATACTTCGACAACTTTGCTGACAGATAGGTGCTTGCTAGACGAACGCGCCGCCCTCGACAATCGAGGTACAGAAAGCTTAGTTGCTCACGAATTAGCTCACCAGTGGTTCGGCGATTTAGTAGTAATTAAACATTGGTCTCACGCTTGGCTGAAAGAAGGCATGGCTTCTTATTCCGAAGTGCTGTGGACTGACAAAGAATACGGGAAAGAAGACGCGGCTTACTATATGTTAAATGAAGCCCGCAATTATTTAGCTGAAGACAGTTCCCGCTACCGCCGCCCGATTGTCACTCACGTTTATCGGGAAGCGATCGAATTGTACGATCGCCATTTATACGAAAAAGGCGCTTGCGTTTACCACATGATTCGCGCCGAGTTGGGCGATGACTTATTTTACAAAGCAATTCACACTTTTGTGCGGGATAACGCTCACCAAACTGTAGAAACGATCGATTTGCTGAGGGCGATCGAAAAAGCTACCGGTCGCAATCTGATGTTTTTGTTCGACCAGTACGTTTATCGCGGCGGCCATCCAGATTACAAAGTTGCTTATTCTTGGGATGGAGATAACAAATTAGCGAAAGTTACTGTTACCCAAACTCAGGTAAAAGATAGCAAAAATGACAACGGCAACAGTAAGGATGTATTCGATCTAAAAATTCCGATCGGCTTCGGTTACAAGCCGGAAAAAGATGCCGATGATCACAGTTCAGCCAACCTAAAAACGTTCACTGTGCGAGTGTACGAACGCGAGCAAAGTTTCTATTTCCCTCTCGAAGAGAAGCCCGCATTTATCAGTTTTGATGTTGGAAATAAATACTTAAAAACTGTTGTGTTAGAGTATGGAGTTGCCGAACTAAAAGCTCAGTTACAGTTCGATCCTGACCCGGTTTCCCGGATTTACGCCGCCCAAGCTTTGGCGAAAAAGGGAGGATTGGAAGCTGTCAAAACGCTGTCAGAAGTTCTCAGAAAAGAGCCTTTTTGGGCTGTGCGTGCTGAAGTCGCCGGTCATTTAGTTGACATTAAACTCGACCAAGCTTTTGATGGTTTAGTCGCTGGTTTGAAGGATAAAGATGCTAGGGTTCGCCGCGCGGTAGTGAATGCGCTGGGTAAAATCAAAACTCACGAAACTTATAAGGCGCTGAGGTCGATCGTGGAAAAAGGCGACGCCAGCTATTACGTGGAAGCGGCCGCAGCGAGTGCTATGGGCTCCATTGCAGGGGCTAACCCCGACGAAAAACCGACGGACGAACAGGTACTGAAAGAGTTAAAATTGGTGCTGAAAGAGCGTCAGGGGTGGAATGAGGTTGTGCGATCGGGTGCGATCGGCGGTTTGGCGCAAATGAAAACTTCTGAAGATGCGCTGGATCTAATTTTGAAATACACAGCCATTGGTACTCCCCAAGCTTTGCGGCTGGGTGCAATTCGTGCTTTGGGTACAATTTCAACAGGTCAAACTAAGATTAATTTAGAACGGATTTTGCAGCGATTAGCAGAATTGTCTAAAGAGACGTTTTTCTTGACTCAAGTATCTGTCGTAGCCGCTTTAGGACAAATGGAAACTCGCAAAGCGATGCGGATTTTGCGTTCTTTAGCTGACCAAACTCCCGATGGCCGCGTCCGTCGCATGGCTGATGAAGCCGTGCAAAGAGTTCAGAAAAATGCTGGTTCTGATGCAGCGGTAAAGCAGTTGCGGGAGGAATTAGACCAGGTGAAAAAGGATAATCAAGATTTGAAGAGTCGTTTGGAAAGTTTGGAGGCTAAGTCGAAGAAAGATTAGGTAAATCGACCTAAAAAACCGAACTCTTAGATTCCCGACTTCTTAAATAGGACTTACGCAAAAAACCCGGTTTCTCCGAAAAATCATGGATTTCTCGCCTGAGATTGAAGGAAGAAACCGGGTTTTTAACCTCGCGTGCGTAAATTTTGTAAAATCAGGGTGCAATTTTTGTTTTTCGTCTTCAACTAGGAATCAAGTTGAACCAGCTTTTGCACCAAAATATTTCATAAATTATGAGTGCCAGAACAATTGTATTGGTGGAACAATCCGGGGTAATTCCCTATCGCATTCAAGACGGACAAATAGAAGTAATGCTGATTACTTCTTCTGCTAGCAAGCGCTGGGTAATACCGAAAGGTTTAATTGAACCTGACATGACTCCCCAAGATTCCGCCGCCAAGGAGGCTTGGGAAGAAGCAGGTTTGCTGGGCAAAGTATTGCCCGATTTGATGGGAACTTACGAATACTATAAGTCTGGGTGTACCTGGCAAGTAGATGTGTTTTTACTGCAAGTACAAACGGTTCTGGAAAATTGGCCTGAAGCTCATAAGAGAAAGCGGCAGTGGGTAAGTATTCCCAAAGCAATTAAGCGGGTTGATGAACCAGAACTAAAACTGATTCTTGGGGATTTGCCGCATAGATTTTGGTGAATATATAGATGATTCGGCGGTTGAAACCGCTTCTTGTCAAACTTTCGTCCCAGCAGAGGGGGACTAAGAAGTAGATTATATCAATTCCGGTTGTATCGGAATTAATATAATCGGAAATTAGGACACTCAAGATGCCGTTTCCCTACCGTAATTTATTGCGCAAGAAACGGCATCTTGAGTGTCCTCGCTTGTCATTCCGGCGCCGCCGGATTTGATATTAAGCGTTAGCTGAGAGGAAAGGAATGCTTTCGGCTAAGTTATCCTTAACTTCAATTCCCTGTTTTCTCGCCCAAAACTGGCTCAAAAAGTGGATTTGCCGCAAGCCGACAACTAAATTTAAACCCGGTACAAAAATCCACCAAACTGTTAGCGGTTCTTTGATTCCTTCTTGGCGATACAGTTCGTTAACTGTGTTGTAAAGTTTGAACTGCACGATGTAAATCCAAGCAATGCCGAGGAAGGAGAACCAACCAAACCATCCGGGCACGTCTGGATCGAAGATTCGCAAAGCTTGGGGAACGGCTACTCCTAAAACAAAGGGAAGCAAGCAAAGGGTTCCCGACCAACCAGTGCCGTTATAGCGGCGCAATTCTTCTTGAATAATCCATTTGTACCATCCATAATATAGCAGCAAGCTGACTGCGGAAAGCAAAATTACTCGCCATAAAGCGCGGGGTTTACCTAATGGTTGATCGGACATATGGAATTGTAAGAGATAAATTGCTTTCTTGATTATATTAACATTTGTTAATTATTGCAAAATCATTTCTCGAATTGTGCGCGCTGTTGCAGGGGCCAGCAGAACACCGTTGCGATAGTGACCGCTGGCGATGAGAATATTGCTGTTACCGGGAAGCGTCTCGATAATTGGGGCCGATCGCCTTTCGGGACGCGGGCGCAAACCTGACCATTGCTTGATAATCTCAGCTTCTGCTAAGGCTGGACAAAGGGATCTCGCCCTTGCCATCACTTGCCCCAACATATCAGCATTCGCCTGAATTTCCCCGCCATTTTCGGAAAACTCTACCGTCGCCCCCACCCAATACTCCTGATTTTCCAGAGGCACAATATGAACGTCATCGCAAGTAATTATCGGCCTAAAATCGGGGTTTCCTAAAGGTTTGGTCGATCGCAAATGCAGCGCTTGTCCCAACACCGGGCGAATGTCAACCAATTGATTTAACGATGCAGTGACAGCAGCAGAACCCAAACCAGCGCACACAATTAGTCGATCGAACTCCAAGCTAGCAGCAATCGCCGCTCCTGCAACTTCCACCCCAAACTCAAAAATCACCCCATTACGTTGTGCAGCATCAACCAAAGCCAAAGTTAGCGCCGTCGGATCGACTTGTCGGTCTTGAGGTGAATAAATCGCAGCAATAATCTGATCGTTTAAATAGAGATGAGGGCAAAACTGGCGCACTCGTTCCACATCCCAAAGTTCTAATTTCCAACCTTGAGACTCGCGAGTTGCTATCAACTTTTCCCACTTACTTAAATCCTCTCCCTCTGAACAAAGCATTAAAATTCCTTGTTTGTTAAAAGGAATTTTTCGTCCCGTAACTGCTTCCAATTCAGGAATCAAAGTTTCGTAGCGCTGAAGGCTGGTTTCTCTCAACTGCCAATTTCTGCCCTTAGTTTTGTGGCTGATTACTCCCATCAAAACGCCAAGAGCCGCACCTGTAGAACCTTGTGCTGGCGGCTGTTTGTCGAACACAGTGACTTTTAGTTCTGGAAATCTACTTAGTTCAAAGGCGATCGAGGCTCCAACAATACCACAACCAATAATTGCAACGCGAATCATTCAATTTTAGATTTTAGATTTTATATTTTATACGAGTAGGAAGACTCAAACCCTAGGTTTATTTTGTTTATCTCGAAGTCTCGATCCCCCTAAATCCCCCTTAAGAAGGGGGACTTTGAGAATGCTCTTTTCCCGCGCCTTAAGAAGGCTCTGAGAATACTATTGCTCTTGTCCCCCCTTATTAAGGGGGGTTAGGGGGGATCTAGACTCGACTGCAAGCGACATTTATTATGGGTTTTAGCCCGGTTCTTGACACCAATTCATTGCCCATTTACGCCAATCCCAAAAGTTATTAAGCTTTAGGAATTAGCTGCAAGAAAGCATCGAAATCATTGACTGCTTTCTCATAACTGCTGGTGACTTTTGGAAAGTCAAGGTCTTTAATAGCAAGATCGACGTTAACCAAATCGGCAAACAAACTCTTGGTTAAATCAACAGCTTGTGTTTGAGATTTAGGCAACAAAGCGGCAGAAACGCTTTTCATGGCGCCACGCAAGTCGCCTAGAGGGCCGTGAATGTAAGTTTTGGTATCAACCCAATTGCGTTTTTGAATTAGGGTTCCCAGGTTATCCATGCGCGATCGCAATTCTGTGAGAGTAGGAACATAGCGCTGAATTTGCTGGATCTGTGCTGCTGTGTAAGTGGTTGGAACTTTTGCTTCCACACTGCTGCAACTAACGAGAAATGCCATCAGAAATGACATCATCAAGGCAAAAATTGAACGGGGACGAATCATGTCGCTTTTAGATTTTAGATTTTAGATTTTAGATTGCTCGTTGCGAGCGGGTACGGGGTTGCTTGTGTTCGTTCCAATGCTCTGCTTGGAAACGCAGATGCTTTGGCTCTGCCTCGCTAACCCAGCACCGAAAGTTACGTACAAAAAGTTATTTTACCTCCTTTTGGCGCAGAAAAGTTATCAGAGCCTCGCCAACTTTTTCAGACCAGTGTTCTTGAGGATAATGTCCCGCTTGTTCCAATGTGACTAATTCTGCATTTTGCAGGGAACTGACTAACTTTTGAGATGGTTCAACACTCAGCCACGGATCAGTCAAGCCCCACACAAATAAAGTTGGTCGAGTCCATGTTTTCCAGCCGGATTCAATTTCTGCCATTGACTGCGGCAATTGAATATTGCGAACAGTATTCATTAGCGATCGCCCTGCATCCGAACTTTTGAGAAATGGGCGGCGATAAACATCTAAATCATCATCTGATATGATCTGGCGACAGCCACCTTCTAAGGTTCTGTCAACCAAAAGCGGATCTTGGGTAATCATGTCGCCAATAAAAGGCAGTCCAAATTGCTGCATTTTCCAGGGCAATTTTATATCTACTGAAACTGGTGTATTTATGACGGTTAAACGCTCAATTTTATCGGGATTTCGCAAAGCGTATTGAATGCCGGCAGAAGCTAAAAATCCTTGGACAACTAGGTAAAATCGGTCTAATTTTATAGTTTGAATAAAGCCTGCGAGGGCGTCAACAAAAGCATCGGGAGTGTAGGCAAAGTCGCGCTTGTCGGGTTTTGCCGATCGCCCGTAGCCCACCCAATCAGGGGCGATCGATCTAAATCCCTGTGTCGCCAAGTCTGGCATCATTGCAGTCCAGGTAAAACTCTGGGACGGCAAACCGTGCAGCAGCAGCACCGGCGGTTTATCAGTTTCGTTAACCGGTTTTGTTTCCCGATAAAACCATTGCAGCGGGCCTACTTCAACTATTTTCTCATCAATTGACATTATTTTACTGGTTATTTATCAAACAATAAGGCGGGTATTCCCCGCCCTACTTACCTAATAGTTGGGTTTGCACAGAGCACCTTACCCAACTAATTACAGCCGCCTTTAGAAATTCATTTCAGCAGCTTGAACTTTTTCGACCTGTTTCTTCTTGAGAACCAGCATGATTTGAGCCAACATGGTCAAAGCCACGAAAGCCATCAATCCTTTAACTCGACCGGCACTTTGCAGCACAATCTCCACGTCTTTTTGACCGAAGCCGCCCACATTAGGATTGTTCGTCAAAAGTTCGCCGGCTGCAACTGTTTGTCCTTCAGTAACAATCAGTTCTGGGCCTGCTGGAATTGTATCAACAACCGCTGCACCTTCTGCAGGTTGAATTGTCACTTCATAACCGCCATCTTCTGGTGTGGCAATCTTTGAAATGCTGCCAGCTACCGAAGCATTATAAACAGCATTATTGCTCTTTGCGCCGGTCGGATAAACCTGACCGCGGCCGCGGTTGCCGCCGACATAAATCAGGTATTTGCCGTAGTGAACGGACTTGTCAGTTTCGGGATTTGGCGACAAAACTGGGAATACCAATTCTTTGTACTGTTCTCCCGGCAGCGGGCCCACTAAAACAATATTTTCTTGGGTTTCGCTGTAAGGTTGGAAGTAAAGATCGCCGACTTTTTCCTTCATTTCTTCGGGAATTCTGTCAGCGGGAGCAATCTTGAAACCTTCGGGCAACATCACAACTGCGCCTACATTCAAGCCGCCTTTGCTGCCGTCGCCGACAACTTGCTGCACGGTAGTATCGTAGGGAACTTTGACAATAGCTTCAAAAACTGTGTCAGGTAAAACAGATTGGGGGACTTCAACTTCAGTTACTTTTGCACCGAGGTGACAGTTGGCGCAAACAATTTTGCCAGTTGCTTCGCGGGGAGTAGCTGGTGCTGTTTGTTGAGCCCAGAAAGGATAAGCAAATGCTGCTTGGGGAAGTGCGATGTCGCTGGTGAGGAAAAATCCTGTGGCGGCGATCGCAATTAAGGCAGTTTTGGCGATCGTCCTGGCACTGCGGCGAAATATCGCAGATAAATTAATTTGGGGCATCAGAGTATTCAATCTCAAAGGTCTAATAATTTAGTCATTGGTCATTGGTCATTGGTCATTGGTCATTGGTCATTGGTCATTGGTCATTGGTCATT